>JAYTHD010000442.1:0-4663 GCA_043732975.1 Verrucomicrobiota bacterium | reverse complement strand
TGGCTGTCGACGTCGCACAGGGAGACGATTTCCACCGGAGCGATTTGAGTCAACCGCCACAGGTCACACTTCCCGTACCAACCGGTGCCGATGAGGGCGACCCGCTTCGGCTTGGGTTCCGCCGCAAAGGTGGTGGGCACGTAGCTGGCGGCGGCCGTGGCCAGGGCGGATGCTTCGATAAATCGGCGGCGTGTCATGAGCGTAAGAGGGCCTCGAACCCGCGGGGGTTCAAGACTCGTTTGGCTGCGAGTTTCAACCCGGAAGGTTCACGCGGAGACGCGGAGACGCGGAGGGGAGACGGAACACTTTGATCGCTTTCGAAGTCGAATAACCGCTCTCTGAAGTTCGTAAAGTTCCCAAACGGATGCACTGAACCCGGACTACCGAACGCGGGCCCGGGTGATCTGTACGTCGGGTCGGTAGGTGACCCGGACCAGCAGGTCGCCCCGACCGCCGCGCGGTGTAGGCAGTCCGTGACCTTCCAACGTGATCTCGTCTCCGCTGGCGACGTGGGGAGGAATTTCAATTCGGAGGAAGTCCCCGAGCGGGCCGCGAATCGATTCCGGCCCACCTTGCGCGGCCCGGCGGGCATTGATCTTCAGATCGCAGCGAAGGTGCGAGCCGCGAACTTTGAAACGGAAATGCGGTCGAGCCCGGACCCGGACCACCACGTGCCCACCGCCATCGCGGGGGATACGAAAACGCGAACCCGGGGCGGTGGCGGGCGGGACCTCCAGAGGGTAAACCTCGGGCCCGTGAAGGTTGCCGGGGTCGTTCACCCGAACCTCCAATTTCGCGCCTTGAAAGAATTCTTCGAGCCGCAGTTGGATCTCCTCAGCCACGTTGCGCTGCGCTCGCGGTGACCGGTTTGCCGGCTTCGCCGCTGAGCGCGCTGCGAGGGCTTGATCGTAGTCATGGCGCCGGTCGGGATCGCGCAGGATTTGGTAGGCCTCATTCAGTTCCTGAGAGCGGGCAACGGCCTCGGGAGCAGCGGGGTTGAGATCGGGATGACGCTGCTTGGCGAGGATGCGGAAGGCGTCTTGGATCTGCCCCGGCGTGCAACGCTGGTGCAATCCGAGGGTCGCGTAATGAGTGGCTCCGGAAGGTGTCAACGCGATCAACATTCGGGAACGGCGACGGGAGGAAAGTGAAATTGACAGGACTCTGGCAGGCCCGGGATCGATCGAATGGCTTGGATTTCCCGACCGTGGTCTGGGAACGCCTTGGCTCGTCTCCGAAACGTGGGAAGCACGCGACCCGCACTTGCCAGTTTCCGGCGTGGATCTAACCAGAGGGTTCGAAAATATGCGCTGGTCCCAGTCGTTCATTCCCACGCTGAAGGAAACTCCTTCGGACGCCGAAATTGTTTCCCACCAACTGCTGCTCCGGGCGGGTCTCGTCCGGAAGTTGACGGGTGGATTGTACACCTTCCTGCCGATGGGGCTGCGGGCCTTGCGGAAGATCGAGCAAATCATCCGCGAGGAGATGGACCGGGCGGGCGGCATCGAGGTGCACATGCCCGTGCTGCAACCGCCGGAAATATGGCAGCAATCCGGCCGCTATGAAACCATGGCGGATGTCATCTACAAAGTCCGCGACCGGGCCCGCAAGGAGTGGGTGCTCGGACCGACGCATGAAGAGGTCATCACCAGCCTCGCGGCGAACGAGTTAAATTCGTATCGTCAGTTGCCGAAGAATTTCTATCAGATTCAAACCAAGTTCCGCGATGAAGTCCGGCCGCGCTTTGGCCTGATGCGGGCGAAGGAATTCCTGATGAAGGACGCGTATTCCTTCGATGCTTCGGACGAACTGGCGATGGTGAGCTACCAGAAGAGGTACGGGGCCTACACCCGGATTTTTGCCCGCTGCGGACTGAAGGCGTTTCCGGTGGAGGCGGATACCGGGGTCATCGGCGGCAATTATTCCCACGAGTTCATGGTGCCGGCGGAAACGGGCGAGAACGATGTGGTGTATTGCGAGTCGGGGCAGTATGCCGCGAACCTCGAAAAGGCGGTCAGTCGCGGGCCGCTCACTCCGACGCCGGTTGAATCGACGGGTGCCGCTCCGGAACAATTTCCCACGCCGGGTGTGGTGACAATTGAGTCTCTGGCGGCAGCGCCCCATGGCGTGGCTGCTTCGCGCCAGATCAAGACTCTGGTATATATCCTCGATTCGCAATTGGCCCTGATTCTCCTGCGCGGCGATGACCAGTTAAACGAAGCCAAGCTCATGGCCCGAACGGGAGCGATCCATTCCCGGGCGGCGAACACCGACGAGATGGTCGCGGCACTCGGGGCGCATCCGGGTTCGCTGGGCGCCGTGCAGCGGGTGCCGGCGACCGTAAAGGTCTACGCCGACCTCGCCTTGCGCGGCGCCTGCGGCATGGTGACCGGAGCCAATGAGGACGGCTTCCATCTGCGTCATGTGGATATCGGGCGCGACCTTCGGGTCACGCAGTGGGAAGATCTGCGCACGGTTTTCGCCGGGGAGTTGTGCGTGGCGTCGGGGTTGCCGCTCAAGATTCGGCGGGCGATCGAAGTGGGGCATGTCTTCAAACTCGGAACGAAGTACAGCGTCAAGTTGGGCAGCACGTTCCTGGCCGAAGACGGTTCGCGCCAACCGACGGTCATGGGATGCTACGGCATCGGCGTGTCGCGGACGATGCAGGCGGTGATCGAACAGTGTAACGACAAGGACGGCATCTATTGGCCGATGAGCGTTGCGCCTTACCAGGTCTGTCTCACGGTTCTGGATGTCGCACCGACGGGGCGTCCCATGCTGACGGCTGAGAAGTTACTGGCCGATCTGACCGCGGCGGGCATCGAGGTGATCCTGGATGATCGCGACGAGCGTCCGGGAGTGAAGTTCAAGGACAGCGAACTGGTGGGCTTCCCGCTGCGCGTGAATCTGGGGGAGAAGGCGCTCGTGAAGGGAGAAGTGGAAATGAAACCTCGGAAGGGAGTGGTGCGTTTTGTGAAGGTCGAAGAGGCGGCCCAGGAAATCATTGCCTACGTGCGGGCCGAAATGGCGGCGTTGAATCCGTGAGGCCGCGACGGTGCCGCCGGAGCGTGGCTCCGTTCATGGCGCCGCCCGCGATTGCGCGAAGGTGAGCCATACGGCCAGCAGAACGAGGCTGGCGCCCAGCAGTCGGAACCAGAGGGTCCGGGTACCGGCATCGTGACGCTCGGTGTTGCCAAACCAACGGCCGACGACGGCCACCAGGACCACGCCCCAGACCCCGCGCAGGCTGTAGACCACGTTGACGCCGGTGGCGTCCTTCGAGTAGCCGATGCTCAGCGTGATGAGCATGGCCTGTAGCGCAGTGAGGAGGATTGCACCCAGCAGCCACATCCGGACAGGACGGGGCGCGGCGGGTTGACTGCGTCCCAGCCATGGCCACAAGACGAGGGAAGCAATGCCCAGCGTCCCAAAATTGGTGGCCAGAAAATTGTAGGGCCCAAACTCTTTCGCGCTGAATTGGATGATCGTATCCACCAGCGCAAAGCAGACCGAACTCCCGATTGCCAAACCGGTGGTGAATCCCATCCGCCGGCCGCTGCGGAGATCGGTGGCGCCAAGGACAAACACGCCGATCGTTGTCAGTGCCGAAGCCATCCAATGGGCGCGGGTGAGGGGGAGATTGAAAATCAAATGACTGCCCAGGGCGACGAGAACCACCTTGCTGCCCATGATCGGGGTGACGAGCGAAACGTCTCCCAGCCGGAGTGCGGCAAAGTTGCAGCACTGTCCGAGAAAAAAGAGGAACCCGGCCAGGATGGGCCAGCCGAGGAGATTCCAGACGATGGGGTGACCGTCGAACCCGAGAAATGGCAGAAACACCAACCCCATGGTCACGTTGGTTTGTACGAAACTGCGCGTGGAGCTGACTCCCGCCTGAAACGCACGTTTGAAGCACAGGCTTGCCGTTGCAAAAATCAAGGCTGCCGCGAACGGCGCCAGCAGGTAGAGAGGGAAGGGCGTACGCATGGCGCTTGGGGTATTATGCATCTCGGGAACGGAGGGAGCCCCGGAGGTCCTTTCATTGGATCCGCATCCAGACCGTTTTTAAATGGGCGGGCTCCTGGCGGTTGATGGGAAAATCCGGGGGCTGGGGGACGTAGTGTTCCCGCAGAATCCGCCGAGCTCCTTGATGAATGGCGGTACGTATTTGAGCCAGGAAGTCCTCCGGCGTCAGACGAAGCGCGTTGGTGGAGGCGAAAAGGATGCCGCCGGTTTTCAACAGGGCGAGCGCCGCCTGCACCAGGCGGCCGAAGTCGCGTTCCGCCCGGAAATCTCCGTGCTCCCTGGATCGCGAAAACGTGGGGGGATCCAGAAGTACCAGATCATAGGTCCGTCCTTTGCGGACCAGACGCTTCATCCAGTCAAAGCAATCACCAAAGATAAAATCGTGTCCCATTGGATCGAGGTCGTTGTGGACAAAATTGCGTCGACCCCAATCGAGGTATTTGCGCGACAGATCCAGGGAAGTCGTCCGGGCGCCGGCGCGGGCGGCGCACACGCTGAAGCCGCACGTGTAGGCAAAGGCATTCAGCACCTCGATGCCGGTGAGATCCTTGCTGCCGGCGACGATGGGGAATGCGCCGGCAATGTGATTCGTGAGCAAGCGTCGCCGGTTGTCGCGTTGGTCAAGAAACAGGCCGGT
>JAYTHD010000441.1:0-5151 GCA_043732975.1 Verrucomicrobiota bacterium | reverse complement strand
CTGCCGCTGATAACAAATCTGATCGAACTGTTAACGACGGCGACCATCTCCTCGGGGCGACATACGGGTTTGAACGTGGGCCGGATTGCGCTGTTGAGTTGGCCGGGGCAGCCGGGCGATCCGGTGAACACGTATCAAGGTGTGAAATGGCGCCATGGCATTTCCTGGGTTCCCTATCAGAAGAGCAGCTTTGTGACGCCGGCCTTTCCGGGATATATCTCCGGACATAGCACCTTCAGCCGGGCGGGCGCGGAAGTGCTCACCGCCTTCACCGGGTCCGCATTTTTCCCGGGTGGCCTGGCCACTTATTCATCCGCAGCCAACACGGGATTGGCTTTTGAGAAAGGCCCGAGTGCGCCCCTTCAATTGCAGTGGGCGACCTATTATGACGCGGCCGATCAGGCGGGATTGTCGCGCATCTGGGGTGGGATTCATCCGCCAATCGATGATTTCACGGGCCGTCGGATCGGTTCTCAGGCCGGGCAGAACGTTTGGGCGCTGGCGCGGAAGTATTGGGATGGCTCGGTGGCCGCACCCACAGGTCTGGCGATCCGAGCCTTCAAGACTGGCGGCTGTGAAATTCACCTGAACACCTATCGCGGTTTGTATTATAAATTGCAGTCATCGGATTCGGTGGCGGGTCCGTATCACGATGACGGCCCGGGCCTGACCCTGACCCAGGACACCCAGTTGGTGCGCAGTGTGTCGACGGATCCGGCGGAGCGGTTCTATCGGGTGGTGGCGGGGGCAACGCCCGCACCCTGATCGTTTGCCGATGACATTTCCTCCAATCTCTGCCAGCATGGATTTCAGGATGAAATGGAACCTGCGCTCAGTCCTGGTGGCGGCGGCGACACTCTTGCCCGGGGTCGCGGCGCTGGCTGCGGAGGACATGGTGTTGCGGTGGACGCACGTCCTGCAATCGACCCTGCGGGTCGACACCACGGCCCCCGGGCCCACCTGGGGGTCGCGCAACTACGCCATGGTGCATTTGGCGATCTATGAGGCGGTCAATTCCATCCGGCCGGATTATCTGCCGTTTTATGAATACCTGCCGGCGGCACCGGGCGCATCATTGGAAGCGGCCGCCGCGCAGGCGGCCCACGATGTGCTTTCCGCACTGTATCCGGCGCAGGCCGCCGTGTTGTCGGGTCACTTGGCCATTTCCCTGGGTTCCTTGAATATCGGGCCGGCGGACCGTCGTGCTGCCGGCATCGCCGTAGGGAAGGCGGCGGCGGCGTTGGTCCTGGCCCATCGGGCCAACGATGGAGCGGCGAACGGAGTCGCCTACATCCCGGGAAATTCGCCCGGGGCCTGGCGGCCGGATCCCCTGCATCCCACGCAGGTCGCGCTGGGGGCCAACTGGGGAAACGTGGTCCCGTTCACGCTCGGGTCGCCGGCCCGATTTCGGGTGGCGCCACCGCCCGCCCTGACGTCTCCGGAGTATGCGGCGGCGTTTGATGAAGTCCGTCGCCTGGGGTCCCGCAATAGTTCGGAACGGACGCGAGATCAGACCGAAGCCGGTGTTTTTTGGGGCTACGACCGCGGCGGACTGGGTCCGCCGCCGATCCTTTATGCGCAGATTACTGAAAGTGTTTCCCGGGACCGTGGCTATTCGTTGGTGGATAACGCCCGCCTGTTTGCCCTGGTTTCGGTGGCGATGGCCGATGCGGGCATTGCCTGTTGGGAGTCCAAGTATTTTTACAATCGTTGGCGGCCGGTGACGGCCCTACGGGAGGCGGATACCGATGGCAATTCGGCGACGACTGCCGAGAAGGATTGGGAGCCGCTCGGGGCGCCCGGTGGCGGCCCGCCGCGGGATTTCACGCCGCCGTTTCCAGCGTATCCGTCCGGTCACGCCACGTTTGGCGCCGCGGTTTTCCGCATCCTGGAATTGGCTGCGGGGACGGATCAAATAGCTCTGACGGTGCGGTCGGATGAACTGCCTGGAGTGGAGCGCCATTTTACAAGCTTTTCCCAAGCCTCTGCCGAGAACGCCCGCAGTCGGATCTATCTGGGGGTGCATTGGCGCTATGACGACGTGCAGGGACGGGCTCTGGGACGCAAAGTGGCGGACCAACTTTTCGCCGGCCATTTTGCGCCCCTTCTGCACCTGACCCGGACGGGTCGCGAATTGGAACTGTCCTTTCCGAATCAAGTCCGGAGTCATCAAATCGAGCAGAATCGATCGCTGCTGCCGGGTGGCTGGATTCCGATGGATCACGGCACGGCCAGCGAAGGGGCGCTGCAAATGATGCGGTTGCCGATGGAGGAGGCGGCATCCTTCTACCGCCTGGGCCTCAAGTAGGCGGGGCCCCTGTGCCGATTTTCGTCGCGGTGGTCTTCGTCGCACTCTGACATTTGAGCCGCGCCTGCGTTCGCTCTATGGCAGAGAAAGCAAAAGCATCCCCGGTGAAAACTTCTTTAATTCTGGTCTGGATTGGTCTTCTGATGGCGGGTTCCCAGCTGGCGCGGGCGGCGACGCTGATTCCGACCGGCATGGCGCGGGTCGAAATCAATCCGACATCGCCGGTGCGGCTGATGGGCTACGCGTCGCGCCACACGGAATCGACCAATGTGCACTCCGCCATCCATGCGCGTGCGCTGGCGTTGGGCGAGGGAAGCGAAACGGCGGTGCTGATCACCGCGGACAATTGCATCCTTCCCGGGGCCATCACGGAAGCCGTCCGACGGCAATTGCAGGCCGCTGCGGGCATTGCCCCGGAGCGCATCGCGGTGGTGGTGAATCACACCCACAATGCCCCGAGTCTGAAAGGTGCGGCGCCCAATCTTTTCGTGGAGGACCTTCCGGCCGAAGAGTCCCGCCACATTGACGATTACACCCGCCTGTTTACGGAGCGACTGGTGGCGGTGGCGCTGAGTGCCCTGACCAATCGGGAGCCGGCGCAGCTGACCTGGGGATCGGGTCGGGCCAGCTTTGCCGCCAATCGACGGACTCCCGGTGGCCCGGTGGATCATGATGTTCCCCTGTTGCGGATCCTGTCGCCAAAGGGAGAGTTGCGTGGGGTGCTGCTGAACTACGCCTGTCATTGCACCACGCTGGGCGACTTCAATCAAACCCATCCCGACTGGACCGGCGTCTGTGCCCGCGAATTGGAGGCCGCGCATCCAGGGACGATTGCGCTGGTGGCGGTGGGTTGTGGGGCCGATGCCAATCCGGAGCCGCGGGGGAGCGTGGCGTTCGTGGAGGCGCATGGTCGGGAGTTGGCGCGGGAGGCCGAGCAGATTCAACGGCAGCCGCTCCAGGAAATTACGTCGGCGCCGATTTGTCGGCTGGAGACGATTCAACTGCCTTTTCAACCGCATTTCAGCCGCCAACAATGGGAGGCGCGGGCGACGAATTCCGGCATCGTTGGCTTCCACGCGCGGAAGTGGCTGGCCCGGCTGGATCGCGGCGAAACGTTGCCTGCGACCCTGGCGTACCCGGTTCAGACCTGGGTTTTTGGCGACGCACTGGCCATGGTGTTTCTGGGCGGTGAAGTGGTGGTGGATTATTCCCTGCGCTTGAAGCAGGAGTTGGATCCGCGGCGGGTGTGGGTGAATGCGTATGCCAATGACGTTCCGTGCTATATCCCGTCGCGTCGCATTCTGCGCGAGGGCGGCTATGAGGCCGAGTCCTCGCTCTGGTACTATGACCGTCCGCAGCAATTGTCTCTGGAGGTGGAGGACCTGATCATCCGCACCGTCCGGGGGCAGTTGCCGGGCAGCTACCTCGCGAACCACCGGGAGCTGGATCACCCACCGGCGATGGAGGCGGAGGCCTCTCGTCGCCTGATGCGGGTGCCGCCGGGATTGCGGGTGGAATTGGTGGCGGCGGAACCGCTGGTGAAATCGCCCGTGGCGGTGGATTTCGCGGCGGACGGCTCTCTCTGGGTGGCGGAAATGGCGGATTATCCGGAGGGTGTGGATGGCCACGGAAAACCCGGTGGCGGCATCAAGCGCCTGCGGGACATGGACGGCGATGGACGCTTCGATGCCGCAGAAATCTGGGCGGATGATCTGCCGTTTCCGACGGGATTGATCGCCTGGCAGGATGGCATATTGGTCGGAGCCGCTCCGGATCTGATTTCGATCCAGCCGGATTCCTCGATTCCGGATCGAATCGGTGCCAATGGCGCCAGGATCAAAGGCACGCGTCGGCAGGTGCTTTTCACGGGCTTTGCCACCCATAATTTCCAGGCCCGCGTCAATGGTCTTCGCTGGGGCTATGATGGTTGGATCTACGGTTCCGGCGGAATTTTTGGCGGTAAGATCCAGGGGGTGGTCAGTGGCCTGAGCTGGGAAGGTTCGGGGCGCGATTTTCGATTCCGTTCGCCGTCGGAATTTGAAAGTTTGGCCGGAGTGAGCCAGCAGGGTCGGACCCGCGATGATTTCGGCAATTGGTTCGGCAATGATAACAGCACGTTGCTCTGGCATTATCCTTTCCCGGATATATACGCCTCGTTAAATCCGGAAGTGGCCCGGCCGGACCCGCGGGTGTCGTTGGCCCGTGGCACCGACTCGAGTCGCGTGTTCCCGCGCAGTCGCCTGCTGGAGCGATTCAACGATTTCGACGCCGCGAACCATCTGACGTCGGCCTGCGGTCCGGAAATCTACCGCGATACCTCTCTCGGGGAATCCTATTACGGGAATGCCTTTGTTTGCGAGCCCGTGCACAATCTGGTTAGGCGCGCGGTGCTGGAACGGGAGGGACCGTCCTTCGGTGCCGTGCGCGCGGCATTGGATCGGCGTGCGGAGTTTCTCGCCTCCGCGGATCATTGGTTTCGTCCGGTCGAAGTGCGTACCGGACCGGACGGCGGGCTCTGGGTGGTGGATTTTTATCGAGAGGTGATTGAACACCCGCGCTGGATTCCCGCGGAAAGATTGAAGGACTTGAATCCGCGCGGTGGTGCGGACCGGGGACGGATCTATCGGATCGTTCCGGAGGGCGCGCCGCCCCTGGCGCTTCCCCGGGTTTCCGGCGGCACGCTGCCCGAACTCGCGCGCTTCCTGGCCAGCACCAACGGTGTGTTGCGTGATCTGGCGGACCGCGAGTTGCGTCGACGCCACGCCGCTTCACCGAAAGCTACTGACGCGTTGAAGCAGTGGGCGGAACTTGAACCGAGTCTCCCTCCGCTGGGGTCGGCGGTG
>JAYTHD010000440.1:0-3015 GCA_043732975.1 Verrucomicrobiota bacterium | reverse complement strand
AATTGACCCCGCACCTCGGCGCTTTTGCCCGCCTGGGTTGGAACAATGGCCAGACGGAATCCTGGATGTTCACCGAAGTCGATGCGACCGCGACCGTTGGTCTGAGTTTGCAGGGCGCCGCGTGGCATCGCCCGGGCGACACCGTCGGTCTCGGTGTCGCCCTCAATGATCTTTCCAACGCCCACCGCGCCTTCCTCGCGACGGGTGGGGAAGGAATCATTCTCGGCGACGGCGGCCTGCGCCCCGGGCTCGAGGAAATCCTGGAGCTCTACTACAATTGCGCGGTCCGGTCGTGGCTGCATTTGACCGCCGATTTCCAGGCGATCCAGCATCCCGGCTTCAACCGGGACCGGGGACCGGTGTACCTCCTCAGCGGCCGGGTCCGGCTCAATTTTTAGCGCGCCTCCCCGCGGCGACCGGGCCGCACCCTGCCCGGCGTACCGCGCCGTGATCACGCCTTACGTCGGCCTCATCATTGGCAATTCGCACCGTTGAAAACTCCCGCCCGCGTCCCATACTTGTGAGCATGCGTCCCGGTTTTTCCTCACCTTCAGTCCGGTGGCTCGCCTCGCTTGGTGGCCTCCTGCTCGGACGACTGGCCTTGCTCTCGGCGGCCGCCCCGGTTGATTTCAACCGGGAAATCCGGCCGATTCTTTCCGAACATTGTTACGCCTGTCACGGACCCGACGAGAATAAGCGCAAGGCCGGGCTGCGACTGGATCGCCAGGAAGACGCCTTTCGCCTGTTGAAATCCGGTGAACATGCCTTGGTCGCTGGCGACCTTGCCAAGAGCACGCTGGCCACGCGCATTGTCGCGACGGATCCCGAGGAAGTCATGCCGCCGCCCCAACACCAGAAACCCCTGTCGGCGACGCAGGTGGCCTTGCTCCAGCGCTGGGTCCGCGAGGGCGCCCCCTGGCAGCGGCACTGGTCGTTTGTTCCACCCCAACGCCCCAGCCCGGCGGTGGTGAGCAACGCCGCTTGGGCCAAATCCCCGCTCGACAGTTTCATCCTCCAGCGGCTCGAGGCCTCCGGCTTCACCCCCAATCCTGAGGCCGACCGCGCCACACTGATTCGTCGTGTCACCCTGGATCTCACCGGTCTGCCGCCGACGATCGAGGAGGTCGATGCCTTCCTGAAAGACACCGCACCGAACGCCTACGAGCGCCTGGTGGACCGGCTGCTGGCCTCCTCGCACTACGGTGAGCGCCTGACCCAGAACTGGCTCGATGCCGCCCGTTTTGCCGATACCAGCGGTTATCACTTTGACGGCGTGCGCTTCCTGTGGTTGTGGCGGGATTGGGTGATCCGCGCCTTCAACCAGAATGTTCCCTACGATCAATTCACCCTGGAACAGCTCGCCGGTGATCTGCTCCCCGACGCCACCCCCGAGCAGCGCATCGCGACCGGATTCGTGCGCAACAACATGACCAATGACGAAGGTGGCGCCGATCCGGATGAATATCTGAACAAATACGTCGTGGATCGGGTGAACACCGTGGGCTCGGTTTGGCTGGGATTGACGGTCGGTTGCACGGAATGTCACGACCATAAGTACGACCCGATGACCACCCGGGAATTCTACCGGCTCTACGCGTTTTTTCACAATGTCCCCGAAAAGGGCCTCGACCGGATCCGCAGTGACAATCCCCCGCCGCGTCTCCCCATGCCTTCCTCGGAACAGGCCCGGCGCTTTGTGGAAGCGGAATTCCGGCTGCGCGACGGCGAAAAGACCCTGCAGGACCGCATCAACGAGCTCGGCGAAACCCAGGAAAAATGGGAACGCGAACTCATCTCCCGGCCGCCCGCTGCGGAGGCCCTGACTAATGCCGTTGGGACTTTTGCCTTCGAAAACTCCCTGACCTGCCGTTGGAATGGAGAGCTGCGGGAAGGCAAACTGCGGGGGACGGAGAAAGTGGAATTCGCCCATGGACGGCTGGGGCAGGCCTGGAAACTGGACGGCAAAAGTGTTGCTGAATACGGCCCCGAACCCCGACTCGAACGGACCAACGCGTTTTCGCTGGCCGCCTGGGTGCGGATCGACGGCAACGGCGCGTTGCTCAGCCGGATGGAAAAGGCCCCGGGCTACCGCGGCTTTGATCTTCTGGTCAGCGAAAAAAATCTCGCGCTGCATTTGATCCACCAATGGCCTGACAACGGACTCAAGGTCCGCACCAAGCAACCCCTGACCACGGGGCGCTGGCTCCACATCACCGTCACCTGTGACGGCTCCAGCAAGGCCGCCGGCACGCGCATCTACGTCGACGGTGCCGCTCGGGAATTGGAAATCGAGAAGGACACCCTGACCGAATCCATCGCCACGGCCGAGCCCCTCCGGATCGGCTCCCGCAATGGCGATGCCCAATTCACCGGACAGTTGGATGATTTGCGGGTCTTCGACCGGACGCTGACCGCCAGCGAAGTCCGCGCCCTGACGTTGGAAGGTTACCAGGCGATTGTCGCCCGTTCACGGGGCAACCGGTCCGACGACGAACGCACGGACCTGGCCCGCTTCTACAAGGAAAATTACGCCACCGACTATCTCCGCTCTGAGACCGCCCTGGCCAAGGCCCGCAAGGAAAAGGAAACGCTCTACGGTCAGATTCCCACCTCCCTGGTGATGGAGGAAATGGATCCGCCGCGCACCACGCACCTGCTCGTGCGCGGCGATTTCCGCAACCCGGGCGAAGTCGTCACCGCCGGAACGCCGAGCTTTCTTCCTTCGTTACCCGCCGGCGCCAGCAACCGCCTGCATCTGGCACGCTGGTTGATCGCTCCGGAAAATCCGCTGATGGCCCGCGTGACCGTCAATCGCTATTGGGCGATGCTCTTCGGCACGGGGCTCGTCAAGACCCTCAACGATTTCGGTTCGCAGGGAGAATGGCCGAGCCATCCGGAATTGATGGATTGGCTGGCGTGCGAATTTCGGGACGGCAGCGCGGCCGGGGGTTCGCCCGCACGGCCCTGGGACATCAAGGCTTTGATGCGACTGATGGTCACCAGCGCCACCTATCG
>JAYTHD010000439.1:0-14171 GCA_043732975.1 Verrucomicrobiota bacterium | reverse complement strand
GCGCAGGCTCTCAAATCCCAACTCGCGGAGGTGGGGCTGAAGGCCGGGGATGACAAGCGACTCTCTCTCTTGGCGCACTCGATGGGCGGGCTGGTTTCCCGCTGGTTCATTGAACGGGAGGGCGGCAATCAACTGGTCGATCACCTCGTCATGTGCGGCACACCCAACGCCGGTGCTCCCTTCGGCAAGGTGGAGGACGCCCGCAAGATCCTGAACGTTCTGGCCACGTTGTCGATGAACTACGCTCCCCTGTTCATCCCCTTTGTGCTGGCGCTGTTGAACCGTTCAAAAAACCTCACGCCGACACTCGAACAGATGAACCCGGCCTCGGAATTCATCGCCACGCTCAATCAGAGCCCGGATCCCGGCATCCGCTACACGATCCTCGCCGGCAACGTCGGTGCGTATCAGGAGCCGGCCGATCCGTTCTTCGCGCGCATGCTGACGAAGGCGGGGCAGAGCGTGGTTTTCGATGCTCTGTTCGCCAGTCGACCCCACGACATCGCCGTCGGTGTCGAAAGCATTCTCGGTGTCGCGGACGCGCGAACCGTCCGTCCCGTACGGATAAACGTGGCGTGCCATCACCTGAATTACTTTATGTCCAAGGTCGGCCAGCAGGCGCTGCTCACCGTGGATTGGTGACGACCCTTGGGGCGATCTCGCCATCGACCTGCCTCCGGAAATCCGCTCCCGAAATCAGCCATGAGTGATGCCACACCCCGCCCCGTCCTGTTCTTCGCCTTTGCCCAGGACCGTACCGACGGCGGCGCCTATCTGCGCAATCTGCCCGTCGAGCAGGAGGGCATCCGCAACGCGCTGCAAAAGGCGCGGCAGGCGGGCTTGTGCGATCTGGAGGTGCGCTCCAACAGCACCATCGAAAACATCTTTTCCGTCTTCCAGGAATATGCGGACCGCATCGCCATCTTTCATTATGGCGGGCACGCCGACAGTTACGAGCTCCTGCTGGAAACCGCCACGGGCGGACACGCCCTGACGCACAGCGACGGTCTGGTGCCGTTTCTCGCCCGCCAGAAGGGACTCCAACTGGTCTTCCTGAACGGCTGCAGTTCACAGCAGCAGGCCGAGGACTTGATCCATGCCGGCGTGCCCGCGGTGATTGGCACATCCCGGGTAATCGACGACGACGTCGCCACCCGGCTGTCGGGACGATTCTACGCCGGGCTGGCCGCGGGACTCCCCGTGGCGCGCGCCTGGGCGGAAGCGGTGGATGCGGTCAAGACGGAGCGGGGCAACAGCACCACGCGCGGCGTGAAGGGCGTCGGGGGCACGCCGGTCACGGATCGTTTTCCCTGGGAGATTTACTATCGGGCCGGGGCGGAGATCGTCCGCGATTGGAACCTGCCGGATGCGGTGGAAAATCCGCTCTTCGGTCTGCCGGAAATTCCCCCGACGCAGGATCTGCCGGAGACGCCCTTTCTTTTTCTCAAACGTTACGAGCGCGCCCACGCGGAAATCTTTTTCGGCCGCTCGTACTGCATTCGCGAACTCTATCAGCGGATCAAGGATGCCAAATCCGATCCCCTCATCCTGCTTTACGGGCAATCGGGCGTGGGCAAATCCTCCCTGTTCGACGCCGGACTGAATCCCCGTCTGGAAAGCGAATTCACCGTGGTTTACCAGCGGCGGATTTCCGAACGGGGGCTGACGGGAACCCTGGCTCTGGCCCTGGCGCGGGCACTGACGAAGCTCGGCCCCGAGCCGACGCCGTCCGTACCCGCAGCTGTCCCCGATTCCGCCGCCACCGAGTCTGCGACCCGGCAGAAGGCCATCGATCAACTTCAGACCGTGGCGGCAGCATTGGAAGAACCCGCCGTCCGCCAGGAGATTGAAGCGCTCATCGCCCGACTGGTGAACCCAGTTCCAGTCCCAGCGCCCCAGCCTGGCCCGACCAACACGACCCTCGCTTCGTCGGATGGAGGACCTGGCATCGTGACTCCGGAAACACTCCGGGCGCAATGGCAGCAGATCGAAGCCCGCACCGGCAGGCCCTTGGTGGTGATTCTTGACCAGGTGGAAGAACTCTTCACGCGACCCAACTTGGATCTTCCAAAAGAGCTTGAAGATTTTGTCGCTGCGCTGTCGACGATCCTGGGGACGCCCGCGCAGCGGCCACGGGGCAAACTGCTGCTGGGGTATCGCAAGGAATATCATCCGGAGATCGAGGAAGCGTGCAAAAACTGCCAACTGCCCCGCGCCCGGGTCTTTCTCGAATCGCTGCGCAAGAAGGACATCCTCGACATCTTCCACGGCCTGACGCGCACGCCCGCCCTGAAGGCGCGGTACAATCTCACGGTGGAAGAGGATCTGCCGGTGATGATCACCGACGACCTTCTCGCCGACCCCCATTCACCGGTGGCCCCCGTGCTGCAGATCCTGCTGACGGATCTTTGGAATGGCGCCCGGGAGGCGAATCCCACCGCGCCCCGCTTCATCGTGTCGCAATATCAACAGCTCCGGCAGCGGGGCACGACCATGAGCGAATTCTTTGCCCGACAGATGGCGCTGTTGGGCGAACGGCAGCGGGACGTCGTGGACTCGGGATTGGCCCTCGAAATCCTGCATGACCACACGACCGATTTGGGCACGGCCGGCACGCGCTCGCGGGAGGAATTGCGCAGGGACTACGCCCACCGCCAGGAAGTCCTGGATCCGCTGATCACGGACTTGAAGGAACTCTACCTGCTTACCGAGGTCGCCCAGGGAACCGAACAGACCAGCCTGACTCACGACACCCTGGCACCCGTCGTTCAAAGAGCCCACCAACTCTCCTGTCTCCCCGGCCAGCGCGCCCGCCGCATCCTCGACGGCAAAAAGAACGATCTGGGCTATGGCGCTGAGGTGTTCGTGGTGCTGGATGAAGGCGACTACAATACCGTCCAGGCCGGAAAACCCGGAACCCGGAGAATCACCGCCGGGGAAGCGGTCCTGCTGGATCGCAGCCAGGCCACGATGAAAAGGCGCCGCCGGGAACTGGAGGAGGCACTGGCCCGGGCCGTGGCCCTGCGCCTGGTCAGCGAAGCCACCGCCATGCTCAACGGTGATCGGATGGGTTGTTATGAGCGCGCCCTGCATCAACTCCTCGCCGCCCGTCAATTGGATCCGAACTCGAAGGAAGTGAGCGGCGCATTGTTTGCCACGGCCAGTCAATTGGACCCGAATCTCAGCCGGTTGGCCGACGCCGGCCCCCTCGGCTCCGTGGGATTTTGCCTGCAGGACGCCGTCCTGGTCACGGCCGGGCTCGACGGATTTCTCCGTTTTTGGGATGCGACGAGCGGGCAGTTGCTTGGCCAGCCTCTCCCAGTGGACGACAAACTGATTTATGACGTGGCCTACAGCGCCGACGGCTGGTGGATCGCCACCGTAGGTTGGAGTCCGGTACGGCTTTGGAAACTGGACCCGGAAAATCCTCCAGGAAAAGCACTCCCCTCACGCGTCCACGAATTGTCCACACCTGACACCTTCAGCACGGCGGTGGCGTTCAGCCCGGAGGGATCGCGCCTGGTCGCGGGCGACGCCGGTGGCCAACTGCACTTGTGGGATGTCCAAAGTGGACAGGCGATCCCCACGGGCAAGACCCATGCGCCCCTGGGTGGAGGTGCGATCCGCTCGGTGGCCTTCAATCGGGATGGGACGCGGATCGCCTCGGGCGGCGATGACGGTGTGGTGCGAGTATGGGATGCCGCCACCCTCCAACTTCTGGGCCAATCCGCCCCGGACTTCTCTACGTCGATCCGCCGATTAACTTTTAACCCAAATGGCGCGCGCATCCTGGTGGCTGAATCCGCGGGCAGCGCACACAGGCCTGAAAACAGCTTGCGACTCTATGATCCAGCGACCTGTGAGGCCGTGGGCGAACTTAAGGGTCATCAGGGAAAAATTTCGACGGTGACTTTCCGGCGCGACGGCATGCTCTGCGCCTCCGGCGGTGACGATGGAAACCTGCGGATCTGGGACGCGGAGTCTGGCAGGCTGATGCACAGCCTGCGGGGACACCTGGGCTCCATTGCCAGCGTGACCTTCGGTGCCGACGGCGCGTCCCTGATCTCCGGAGGAGAAGACGGTTGCTGGCGACTTTGGGTTCCCGGGCCTGATCCCAACCACAATCCTTCGATCCCCGTTGAGGGACCGATCGACGACACCATCAGCGGCCCCATGGCCTGCTTGAGTTCCGATGGATGCTTTGTGGTCACCTACGCGATGGAAGGGAGCGCCCTTTGGCTCTGGCCGTTGGGAGGCGGCGCTGGAAATCAAATCGGGCCGGCGGTTTCGGGCAATAACCCCGTCGTCGTCGCCTTTGATCACAACGTATCTCGCGTCGCCTGCGCCGCCCGGGATGGCAGCCTGCATCTCTGGGACCGGGCAAGCGGACGTCGGCAGCAGATCCGATCACCGGAGGCTGCCGTGGCGGTCGCCGACGGCGGCCTGGCCGTCAGCCCGGACGGCTCCTGGGTGATTGCCGTAGGCGGGGATCGCTCGCTTTGGTTGTGGGACGAGAAAAGCGCTGCCGGCCGGATTCTCCAAGCGGTCACAGAAATCGCCACCGCGCCGATCCTCGTGGTGGCCTTCAGCCCGGATGGACGGCAACTCGCCGCCGGGACTTCCGATGGCCAGATCCAACTCTGGGACATGGTCTCGGGTCAGTGTACCGCCGTACTCAAGGCATTCAACAATGCGATCGACGGCCTCGCCTACACCCCGGACGGGACACGAATCCTCGTGATCGGGATCGCCGATGGCGGATTGCAACAATGGGACCTTGCGACGCAGACCCGCGTGGGCCCGACGCTCCGGGGAAAATTCACCCGCGTGAGCCACAGTCCCGACGGCGAATATCTGGTGGCCGGAGGTCTGGACGGCTCCGTGCAACTGCTGGACGGCCGCACGGCCCAACCGCTCAGCCGGCCCATCGGAGGCGGCGATGGCCGGGCCAAGATCACCCGCCTGAGCGTGACTCCGGACGGACGGCTCATCGTCTCCTTGGATGAACTCGGGGATCTGCGGGTCTGGCCTGGCCCGCTGGCCTGGGTGGAAGCGGTGACCGCTGTGCTGACACGAAACATGACCCGGGCGCAGTGGAACGATTGGGTTTCGCCGCAAATCGAGTATCAGGTCCAATGTTCGGAACTCCCGGTTCCTGAGGACCCCGGTCCCGCGCCGCCACCGCCGGCCGCGAACCATTGAACCTGGAAACACGAATCTTACTTCTCCAACAACCGCACTTCCCCCAGCCACACGGCGGCGGCGGGGCGGTAGTCAGGCCGTGCATCCAGTCGAGATAGAATGCCGCCGGACCAGCCCGACCACCGCGGGCCGTGATGACCGAAAGGAATAGCACCTCCGCACGACCCAGCGCAAAGCGCCAGCCCGCGAAAACATCCGCCTGCGCAAAGGAATCACCCGCCGCCGCTGGCCGTTCGCTTCAGGAGGGTCGTTGGGGTCCACACGCGATTCAGTCTATTGGGATCGCTGAGTGACATCACTAACGGGCGGCGGCGACGCGCACGTCGAAGACACCGGTGAGCACCTGGCCGGACACTTTCACCTGTGCCCAGAGTCGGTAGTTGCCGGCCTGGGGAAACGCATAGGGAAAGCCCAACGCGTCGTAAGTCGCCGGACCGGACGCCAATCCGGGAAGCCGGCAAATCGGCTCCCGCTCCGGTGAGGCGACCTTCATGGGCGCCTTGCCCTCCACGCGCATTTCGAAGAGCTGCTGCGCGGCCATGGAGAAGGATCCGCTCGGATGCAGGTGCGTGAACACCGAACCGTCGTCACGCCGCAAGATCAGATGTCCGCCCATGCCCATGAAACGCTCCAGCGGCACGGGCCGGCGCTCTGCATCGCGCAGAACCACGCGCAAGGTTGTGTCCCGATTCACCCCCAGCGGCGCATCCACACGCAGTTCCATTTGGAAATCCGCGACCTGATTCGTCCGCGACAGCACCCGGGCATCACCCGGAGCCAACGCGCCGGCCAGCCGCCAGGAATCATCGACATCGAATCCACGACGCTCCACCACATCAGACACCACCGGAGAAGCCGGAAGTTGCACCTTCGCCGCGAGGGTATCGGTGAAACCCGTTTCGTAGGTGACGTCGGCATAAACCCGGTAATCGCCCGCCGGCAATTCCGGCAGCACCGTTTCGAACGTTTTCCAATCGCGCTTCGTGGGATGCAGATGGGCGAAGGCGTCCATGCCCGGCTCGCGCACGAGGAAGAGATGCATGAGCTTGCCGTGTTCCGGCACCAACGGGCCGTTGTTGCGGGCGGGATCGATGGACCGTGTCAGGGTGAGCAGGCGCCGGCCGTCCTCCACCCGAACACTCGCCGTACTATCAAGCGGACGGAACAAACGGTTGTTCTGGTAATCGCGCGCCTCCGCCGCCCACCACCGCTGGCCCAGCGAGAGAAATCCAACCAGCGCCACCAGCGCCACGGCACTCGTGAGCCGGGCCCACACCCGGCGTGTCGACGTCGCCGCCACGCCCGCCGGCAGCACGCTTTCGCGCACCGCGGCACCGACGATGCTGACCGCCAGCGCGACGAGCAAGGCGCCAAAAGCGACGAGCAACCCGCGGAGGTACGCCGGCATGCCGGGCACCCGGGTGGCGACGGCATTGACCGGCACGATGACCTTGCCCAACCCCGCCGCACCGCGCACTTCGACCTCGACGCTCTGGGCACCGTCGCGCATGAACCACAGTTCGCCGCTGAACAGATTCGATTCGCCGCGCACCGGCCGGGCCTCATCGGCCGGCGGCGCGCCTTGTCGCCCGGTGCTCCAGCGGATCGGCAACACCGTCACGCCCTGGACGCCGTTGGTCTCCACCCGCACGGAGATTTCCGCCAGACCGGGAATGACTCCGGGCGGACGCACGACGACGCGCACCGGATACGCACCGGCCTGGCCCTCGAAGAAAACATTTTGATCGCCAATATGGGCGAAAACACTAGCGCCCAGCAGCCCGGCGAAAACACTCCATACCCGGGCGGCACGGCACCAATCCAATAAGAGACGCCGGAGTCCGCTGGATCTCCAGCCACCGATCGGAGGCCGAGCAACGGTTGCGCTCATCGGCGCACCTTCGCCATCCAGTTGCCCAGCATCAGCCCGAGCGTCGATGCCACCAGCGCATTCAACCAAGCCCAGACGAACGTGACCGCCACGACGGGTGCATGATCCCCGGAGATTTTCGCATCCCAGAATTTCGTCCGCCATTCACCAAGTCGCTCCGTGTAACCCCAGTGACGATCAGCGGCGAAGAACCAGTTCTGCGCATTCGGACTCAGGAGGAATTTGGAAAATTGCCATTGAGTGACTGCGAACACCGCCACGAACGCCGCCGAACTCAGCAACACAATCATGGCGTCCCGACGCCAGCCGCGACCGGGGCCGATCCACTGGCGGATGAGGTCCACCGCCAGCGCCGGAACGACGAGCAGAAGCGGGAAAGGCAGCGGCACAAAATGATCCACGCGATTCATGATGGGACCCAGTTTGGGCTGACCGGCAAAGAGCGGCAGCACCCAGGCCATGCCCGCGACGATGAACATGTACACCAGCGCCAGCAGCGTGGCGCCCCAGCGGAACTTCGAGGCGCGCGACAACCCGACCAGATACAGCGGATACGTGGCCGCGGACCAGGTCAGGAAACGCGCCGTGTGCTGTTCATTGGGAAAGCTGACTTCGGTCAGGAACACCGACGCCATCGCCAGCAGGATGCCGGCACCATAGATGTAGAACCAACGGCCCGGAGAGACCGTCTCCGGGGGCTCCGTCAGCACCGTGGACCGCGTCACACCACAGGTATTTTGTTGGCGCAGCACCAGCAACAGGCAGCCGCCCACCACCGACCACATACCGAGCGCGAGCACCGAGTGCGGCGGGCTGATGATTTTCACGTCGAGCCCGTAGGCATCGTGCCACCAGTTGTCGAAGGGCGCGGAAATCAGCATCGCCAGGCAGCCCCAGATGGTAACCCAGGCACCGAACGGCCCGCGGAAGCCCCACAACCCCACCGCCGCGGCCTTTTCCTCCGCCGTGCCAAGGAAGGTCGTGCGCAGGACCAGCCAGCCCGCGGTGAATCCGCCCAGCAGGCCGCCGAGTTGAATGGCCAGGTGCGCGGGCGTCCAAAACGTGTCCCGCCCGATGGTTCGATGCCACGAGATGTCCCAGTAGATCCCGATGACAATGCTCGTCGCACCGAGCATCACCAGGCGACTAATCCACGACGTGGCGGACAGCGGGTTGGCTGCGGGCGGGGTGAAGGAGGAAAGGGCGGACGCGGTTGGCATTTCTTTAATGTACCCGTCCGCAGCGTAGGGCAAGCGGGTGCGCGATCAAACCCTTGGCGGCGGCAAGGAATCGCCGCAGGTGCCGCTCGCTGACCATTGCCGCCAGACGTCGCACAAACAGGGCAGCCCGTCCTGTTCGATTCAGCATGCCAGGACGTCTTCTCCCTTCAATCCAAAATGAGGAGCGGCGGCCAGCAGTCGGGAATCTTTCGAGAAGACTCGGGTGAACCCGGCTTCAGCGGCACCGGCGAGGTGGATGGCGTCCGCTGCGCGCAAGGCGACAGTGTAGAGCCGAACCAGATAGCTCGTGTCGAAGTAGAGCATCAAATACGATCTTCCCGGTCGTTCGAGATGGATTGGGTGACGTCGGTCCCGCGACCCGTCTTACCGCTCTGGTCCAACCGGACGAAGGCCCCGGACGGTTTGCGGTCCGCGAAGTACGGAGTTCCGCCGCCATCAGTTTCCGGCACGATCCTGGCAATCGTGCGCCCATTGTCCGTTACCAAAATCTGGCCAAAGCGCGCGGCTTCACGCACCCATTCCCCCGTTTTGGCGTGAAGTTCACGGATTGTGATCGTCTTGATGTGTCACACCGTGACACATCAAGACGATCAACGTCAACGGCGGGAACCCGGTGAAGCACCGGTGCAATGGCGGGGAAGAGATTTACCGGACGGCCATAGCGGCAAAGCTTCTGCATTGCGCCGAGCGGAACCCGGAGGCAAGGCAAATGGCGGCGAAGTCGAGGACTCGTCGTATCCGGTAACAGTGGAGGAACGCACGGAGCTGGCGGTGTTCAAACGCCGTCGGAAGGCAGGAATGTCAAATGATCAAGGTTTGACTCCATTGCCTCCTCTTTCTTTTCGAAATACCAGGTCAGCCTAACTGACTATCCGTCGTTCGATGGTAAAAAGCTGGAGTATCCACGGCTCCTTACATAACCTCCGTTCTGTGAGCGACTTTACATGCATTCTCGATCAGGTTCAGCAAGGCGATCCCAATGCCGCCGACGAGTTGCTACCGCTCGTTTATGAGGAGCTGCGCAAACTGGCCAGCGCCAGAATGGCTCGAGAAACGCCAGGCCAAACTTTACAACCGACAGCGTTGTTGCACGAAGCGTGGTTGCGATTGGTTGGCAGCAAAAGTCCCGAATTCGCCAATCGCGCGCACTTTTTCGCAGCGGCGGCCGAAGCCATGCGCCGCATTCTGATCGAGCGCGCCCGGCGGCGGCGGGTTTTGGAAAAGAGCGGATTTGTTGAGAGGGAGGATTTGAGTGAATCGAAAATTGTATGCACTGCTCCGACCGATGAACTGCTCGCGGTGCATGAGGCGTTGGATCTACTCGCCGCCGAAGATGCCGCCGCTGCGAACCTCGTAAAGCTCCGCTACTTCGTCGGCATGACCATGCCAGAGGCTGCGACCGCGATGGGATTGCCTTTGAGACGGGCGGAAAGGTTATGGACTTTTGCCCGGGCCTGGCTGCGCCATTCGGTCAGCGGATGAACCCCCTCTAATCTTTTCCGAGAAAAGTTGGCGGGGTTTGGCATGGCCGTTCGCGTTAGAGAGTAGATGACCGTAACAATGCCGCCCTTGAATACACCGCACGAGTCAAGAATCCGGCAGATTTTCCTGGAAGCCCTGGAGAGGTCCACCGCCGAAGAACGCGACGCCTACCTCGAGGGAGCCTGTCGCGGCGACAGTTCACTACGTTCCAGGATTGAGATTTTACTCAAGAGCGATCGCCAGGACAGCTTTCTTGAAGAACCAGCAATTGAGGTCAAAACCGTGGCCGTTGGCGCCTATCTCATCGTCTCCGAATCAGCCGGCGAAATCATCGGTCGCTACAAACTGCTCCAAAAAATCGGCGAAGGAGGCATGGGCGTGGTTTATATGGCCGAGCAGAAGGAACCCGTGCGCCGCCGGATCGCCCTCAAGATCATCAAGCTGGGTATGGACACCAAGTCCGTCATTGCCCGCTTCGAAGCCGAACGCCAGGCGCTGGCCATGATGGATCACCCCAACATCGCCAAAGTGCTCGATGGCGGCGCGACCGAAGCGGGCCGCCCCTACTTTGCCATGGAATTGGTGCGCGGTATCAGAATCACCGAGTATTGTGACGAAGCCAAACTTTCCACCCGCGATCGGCTCGATCTCTTCATCAAGGTTTGTCAGGCCATCCAGCACGCACATCAGAAGGGGATTATCCACCGCGACATCAAGCCCTCGAACATCCTCGTCACCATCAACGACGGCGTGGCTGTGCCGAAGGTGATCGATTTCGGAATCGCCAAAGCCACTGAAGGGCGGCTGACCGACAAGACCCTCTTCACACAGTTTGAAGCGTTCATCGGCACCCCCGCTTACGTGAGTCCCGAGCAAGCGGTGATGACCAGTCTGGACATCGATACGCGCAGCGACATCTACAGTCTGGGAGTGTTGCTATACGAACTGCTCGCTGGCAGCACGCCATTCGACGCAAAGGAGTTGATGGCATCGGGCATCGACGCGATGCGCAAGACCATCCGCGAGCAGGAACCGATGCGCCCAAGCACCAAGCTGAGCCAAACCCTCGCTGCAGCCAATCCGCATTCGAAACTCTCCGCTCTCCACTCTTCGCTCCCCACTGATTTGGACTGGATCGTAATGAAGTGCCTTGAGAAAGATCGCGCGCGGCGCTACGAAACGGCCAACGGTCTGGCGAACGACCTCCAACGGCATCTGAATAACGAAGCTGTCCTCGCCCGTCCCCCGAGCGCGGCGTATCGCTTTCAGAAACTGGTTCGGCGAAACAAGCTGGCTTTCGTGGCGGTCACATGCGTCGCGGTGGCGCTCGTACTCGGAGTTGTTGTGAGCACGTGGCAGGCAATCCGAGCCATACAGGCAAATCGTGAGGCGGTGGAACAACGTCAGTCCTCTGACAAAAATGCGGAGAAGGCCCATCAAGCGGAGCGGAAGGCCGAATCGGCGGCAGCAATGATCTCCCGTAACCTCTATTTTGCTGAGATGAATCTCGCCGGTGTGGCGGCAGCAGAGCCGGGGGGAATTGCCCGGATTGCCGACCTAACCATCAGGTGGCTTCCCGAAAATGGGCCCAATGATCAGCGCGGTTGGGAATGGTACTACCTACGGTCACAGCTCCATCTCGATCTGTTTACCCTGCACGGACACACCAATGGAGTGAACTCCGTGGCGTGGAGTCCAGACGGGAAACGCCTGGCCTCCGGCAGCGGAGACAACACGATCAAGATCTGGGACGCAGCCAGCCGACAGGTGATCCACACCCTGACCGGGCACACCAACGGTGTGAACTCAGTGACGTGGAGCCCGGACGGTATGCGCCTTGTTTCGTGCAGTGAAAACACGATCAAAGTCTGGGATGCGGTTAGCGGGCGGATGATCCAAAGCTTGCTCGGGCATACGATGGGCGTGAAAGCGGTATCGTGGAGCCCGGACGGAAAGTGTCTGGCCTCGGGCAGCGATGACAGGACGATCAAGATCTGGGATGCAGACAGCGGGACGAATATCCGCACCCTGACCGGGCATGCCGACTCGGTGCTTTCAGTGGCGTGGCGTCCAGACGGGAAGCGACTCGCCTCGGGCAGCTATGACAGAACGGTCAAGGTCTGGGACGCGGCCAGCGGGACGAATATCTTCACCCTGCTCGGGCATATCTTCTGGGTGCAGGCAGTGTGCTGGAGCCCCGACGGCAAGCGAGTGGCTTCGGGCAGCGGAGATTCCAAAGTCAAGCTCTGGGATGCGGGCGCCGGCACGAATATCCACACCCTGAGCAACCATCTTGCTTACCTGTACTCGGTGTCCTGGAGTCCGGACGGGAACCGAGTGGCCTCGGCCAGCGTCGATAACACGATCAAAATCTGGGATGCAGCCAGTGGGCAGGAAACCCGCACCCTGCGCGGGCACACCAATGAGGTTAACTCGGTATCCTGGAGTCCGGACGGGAAGCTACTGGCTTCGAGTAGTTGGGATAATTCGATCAAAGTTTGGGACGCGTACAGCGAGGAGACCCTGACCCATCGCGGGCATACGAACGAGGTGTTCGCGGTGGCGTGGAGCCCGGACGGAGAACGGCTGGCCTCGGCCAGTTTTGATACCACGATCAAGATATGGAACCCGGACATCGTGCAGGAGCCCATGACGCTGCGCGAGCACACGGACAACATTTACGGCGTGGCGTGGAGTCCGAACGGGAAGCATCTGGCCTCCAGCAGTGCAGACAAAACAGTTAAGGTTTGGGATGTGAACAGCGGGCAGGTGATCCACACGCTGCCTGGACACGTCGAATCGGGGTGTTCAATCTTGTGGAGCCCAGACGGGACGCGCCTGGCCTCGGGCAATGCGGAGGAAAACCTGGTCAAGATTTTCGATGCGACGAGCTGGCAAATAATTCTGACTCTGCGAGGGCACAGCAACAGGGTGCATTCGGTGTCGTGGAGCCCGGAAGGGAAGCTCCTCGCCTCGGGTAGTTGGGACAATACGATCAAGATTTGGGACGCGGCCGGCGTGCAGGAAAGTCGCACCCTGCGCGCGCACGACCACGGGGTGACGGTGGTGGTGTGGAGCCCGGACGGGAAGCGTCTGGCTGCTGGCAGCTTTGACGGGACGGCCACGGTCTGGGACACGGTGAGCTGGCAGTTGCTACAGACGATGCGCGGGCACAGCGGCGGTGTTGTTTCGGTATCGTGGCATCCGGACGGCAAGCGTCTGGCCTCGGGCAGTGCAGACAACACGATCAAGGTTTGGGACCCGGATAGCGGGCGGGAGATCCTGACCCTGCGTGGACATACGAGAGCTGTGCATTCCGTGGCGTGGAGTCCGGACGGGAAGCGCCTGGCCTCGGGCAGTTGGGACAACACGGTCAAGGTCTGGGACGCGCGAAAAGGCTACGCCCTGGAACGCGAGTGACGACTAACGGCACGTTCTTATGAAACTCTTAAACCAACCATTCGCCAATGGTCGATGCTTTGCGGCGTTCTCCGTTCAGATACGATTAACATATCAAAAAAGAAGGGTTCCCCAACAGGGTCGGTTGACGTCAACGCGTCACGACGGGAGATCGCGACGTCAGTCGCTTGGAGGAGTGCATTGCGAGATGGCCCGCCCCGAATCTCGGAAAAAACAAGTTCATGAAACCGACACGATTTCTGCATCTTTCGAGCACTGGTCCGCCCCGTTCTTCCCGAACCGCTCACCTGAAATAGGGGCAAATCCCCTTCAGTAATTAATTCCTGATTGAAAGAGGCTCAAAACCTCAACGCATGAAGTGTCTTTTGAAACCGTGAATTTCCACTGCCCGCGCGGTGGGGCTAATGCAAAGAACATTAAGCGCTCGGCGCCTAAAAAGTAGAAACCAATGAAACCAAAATCAATCCTCCTGAGCTGTTTAATCGGACTCGCTGTCCCAATGGTCGGCCGGGCGCAACCCACCGTCACGACTCAACCGAAAAAAGCGCTGTTGAGCCTGCTTGTGGACCCGCCGCCTACTCTTCAATTTTCTGCGAGCACGTACACCGTGGCCGAGGACGCCGGTATTGCTACAATTACCGTCCAGCGATTAGGCGACACCACCAGCATCGTAGGAGTAGACTACGCTTCGACAAACCTCACCGCGACCGCCGGCGTGGACTACACCGGCATGTCTGGCACGCTCACCTTCGCTGCGGGCGAAACCAACCAGAGCTTCGTCGTGCCAATTCGGAATGACGGGTTGATCGAGAGCCTGGAAACATTCCGTGTAATCCTGAGCACCCCGGCCGGCGGAGCCCTTCTCGGTGCTCGCACAACCGCCACGGTGCGAATTACTGACAACGACAAGGGGCTCGCGTTCGAGTTTGCCAACT
>JAYTHD010000438.1:0-2441 GCA_043732975.1 Verrucomicrobiota bacterium | reverse complement strand
GTGGATATCGAACACTTCGTGCCGCCGGCTGCGGGGCGCCAACCACGGACGGTGGCCTTTCTGGGGTCGATGGATTGGATGCCCAACATCGACGGGATCGTCTGGTTTGCCGGCGAAATCTGGCCGCTGGTGAAACGGAAATTTCCCGAGGCGCGGCTGAGCATCATCGGCCGTCAACCGGTGCGGGCGGTTCTGGAACTCGCCGCTCGGGATGCTTCGATCCGGGTCACGGGCACGGTACCGGATGTGCGGCCGCACCTGGCGGAGGCGGAAATCATGGTGGTGCCGCTGCGGGTGGGTGGCGGGACCCGGATCAAGATTTTTGAGGCGATGGCGACGGCGATCCCCGTCGTTTCCACCCGTATCGGCGCGGAAGGACTGCCGGTGAGACACGGGGAGGAAATCCTTTTGGCCGACACGCCGGTGGATTTTGCGGCGGAGATTGGCGCGCTGTTCGAGCGGGCCGATTTGCGCCAGGCGATCGGGCGTCAGGGCTGCCAGTTGGTCCGCGAACACCACAGTTGGACGTCCGTGACCCGCGTGTTTGCCAGCCAATGCCACGAAGTGGCCTCGCGTCGCCGGACGAAATCATGAAGCCTCGTCTGGCCATCGAACTTGAAGACCGGTTGCGCTACAACCGGGCGGTCCGCTGGGCGCTCTGCCGGTGGAAACTCGCGACGGTGCCCGCCGTGAATGGGGATGATCCGCAATCCCTGGCCCGGGCCATCGATCACCTGTGCCTCGCGGCGCGGTTGTCGACGAGTCCGCAACAACTGCTCGGCGTGGAGGCGCGGATCGCCCCGCTGGTGGAGCGTCTGGGTGACCGGCGCATCGATTGGAAGGAATTTGAGCCCGAGGCGGGGAGTCGGCGGATTCAAAAGGCGGCCATATTGAAGCCCTTCGTCAGCGAGCGGGAGAGGGGAGTGGTTTTCATTTCCTTTGAGTCCCAATGGGTGCGGCTCCTTGCGAACTGCGATGTCCGCGAATTCACCCGGCGCTACACGCTGGTGCTGTCGCCGGTCTGGGCCTCGCCCCACGGACTGGTGAATTATGTGCTGCCGCGCCAGGTGACGGATTACGTGGTCTCCATCATCAGCGATCCCCAGGATCGGGAGGCCATTCCACGGCTGGCCGGGAACTACGTGATGGTGCCGCTGCTGTGTTCGAACTGGGTGAATCCCGCCTGCTTTGATCCGGTGCCGTACGAGCGCAAGGACATCGACATCGTGATGGTGGCGAACTTCGGCAAGTACAAGCGGCATCACACGCTGTTCAAGGCCCTGCGCGAGATGCCCCGTTCGCTGAAGGTCGTGCTCATCGGCCAGCACAACGGCGCGCGCACGCGGGAGGTCCTGTTGGCGGAGGCCGCGGCCTATGGTGTGGCGGACCGGTTTGAGCTGCGCCAGAGCGTGACGGACGCGGAGCTCTTCAGCGCACTGGCACGGGCGAAGATCAGTCTCATCCACTCGTTGCGCGAAGGCTCGTGCGTCGCTGTCGTGGAATCGATGTTCGCCGGCACGCCCGTGGGACTTTTTGCGGATGCCGAAGTGGGCTCCCGGCAATTCCTCAACGCGGCCACCGGACGGTTTCTTCAACCCGGCAATCTCGCGAGACAATTGATGCAATTCCTGGCCGATGCCCCGCAGTTCCAGCCGCGCCAATGGGTGGAAGCCAACCGGGTGGATTGCCACAGCAGTTCGGCCACGTTGAACGCGGCCTTGCGAGAGGCGGCGATCGCCCACGGTCACGCGTGGACACAGGATATCGCGCCACTGCACTGGCGGCCGGATCCGCAGTTGGTGCAGCCCGCTGATCGCGAGCGCCTGCAGCCGGCCTACGCGGACATCCAATCCCGTTTCGGTCTCCAGATCGGCTGAAGCCTCGCCTGCATTCTTCATGAAATACCGGATCGCGAACGCCTTTCTCCGCCGGGGGATGACACTGGGCAGCCAGGCGGCTGAAGCCACGGTGCGCGCCCTGGTGCGCCGGATGCATCCGAAGATTTCGATGAAGCCCCTCGTGCGCATCGGGGGCAGCCACGACGGCGGGTACCTGCTGCCCGACGATTTCGAGGGCATTGTCGCCTGCTTTTCTCCGGGCGTCGGCGCGGTGGCCACCTTTGAGGAGGCGATGATCCCACGGGGAATTCCCTGTTTCCTGGCGGACGGCTCGGTGTCGGCCGCCCCCATCGCGCATTCCCTCATCCATTTTGAGCAGGTGTTCATCGGCGTGGTGGAGGCTCCGGGCGTGACGACCCTCGACCACTGGGTGGAACGTCACGCGCCGGTGGTGGGCGATCTTCTGCTGCAAATGGACATCGAGGGGGCCGAGTGGCCGGTGTTGCTCAATGCCTCCGACGCAACGCTGCGCCGCTTCCGGATGATCGCCCTGGAAATGCACGATTTGGACCGGTTGATCGACAAGGTGGGCTTCACTTTGAT
>JAYTHD010000437.1:0-7318 GCA_043732975.1 Verrucomicrobiota bacterium | reverse complement strand
GAATGGATTGGCGCCCATGCTCGGCGGATCGGGTGTGGCGGAGCCGAATGCGCCGGTGATTCTGGTCAACGACACCACGGGCGTCACCAGTACCGTCCTGTCGCGTGCCGACGGAAGTTTTTCCAACAATATTCCGGCCACGGTCGATGATTTTCTGAGCGTGGTCCTGATCAATCACAATGGCACCCGCAACAATTTACCGGCGACCCGGCAGTTGTTTCGCGACGGGAGTGTGGGCTTGTATCAGGGCGGTGGGGTGGTGAGCGCTTCGGGGGCTGGGCTCGATGTCGATGTCACCGTGGTGCCGGGCAGCATTGCCAACAAAACGATCCTGCGCCTGCGTCCGGTCTCCGGCACGGAATTGCAGGCGGCCGCCGAGAGTTTGCCGCCGGCCGGCGGCAAATTGCTGCGGGGTTTTCAGTTGGAGACGCGGGGTGATCCGTTGCGCGAGCCGCTGCGGATCCGGCAGTCGGTGAGCCCGTCGGAGATTTCCGTCACGCCTGGTGCGAAACCGGAGGAGATGGCGTTCGCGTTGGTTCGAGGGGTGACGCTGGATGGTGTCGATGCCTACGAGGTGTTGGACACCGCTCGGTTTGCGGACGGGCATTTGGAAACGGAAGGCGCGTTGGCTGGCATCCGTCAGGGCATACCTTTCGGCGACGCCGCCACGTCCTCGGTGGGCGTCAGTGGAATTCGCGCGCCCGGTGCGCGCAAGAGCAGCGCACTGTCGTTGCTCCCGTTTTTCAGCTTTTTCTTCACCGCGGTATTGGATTCGCTCAAGGAATCGTTTTCCGTGGTCAATGGCCAGGTCCAGTCCACCGAGCCCGGTGCCGGACCGGGTACCGAGCAACCCGTGGCGGGTGCCACCGTGCGGGTCGGCGGGGAGGAAGTGGCCGGTGCGATCTTCCCGGGATCCCTGGTGGCCATCTCGGCGTCCAACGGCGCCTTTGCCGTCCCCGGCAATCGTGCCTTGGTGGCGCGGAACATCCTCGTGGGTTCGGCGACCAGCCAGCAGTTCTCGGGGCAGGTGGCTGTGACGCGAACGACCTACGTTCCCGGACTCCAGCGCTTCCCGCTCAATCTGTTTTTTCGACGCGGGACAGGCGGTGCCGCCGCGGATGATCGCGATCCGCCGGTTTTGTCCGTGAGCCATTCGCCCGCGGCGCCGGCCATCAACGCGCCGGCCACGCTGCGGGTGCTCGCGTTTGACGACCGGCAGATCGTGTCGGTGAACGTCGCTGTTCAACGGGTCACCGCTCTGGATTCCTCCCGGCCGGTGACCTTGTCGGATGTCACCGTCACCCAGGATCCGGGCGGCAGCCAGTCCACCCAGACCCTCCAGCGCAGTTATACCGTCCGGGCAGGGAAACCGCTGTCAGCCGAGCTTCTGATCACCGCCCTGGACGCCAAGGGTCGCACGAGTGCGGCGTCCTACGCGATCACGTTTGGCGGACCCCAGCTGCCCCAGTTGGGCGATCCCGGCGACGTCACCGGACCGTTCGTGATGACCTCCCACCCGTTTCAAGGTGCGGAGGGCGTCCTTCCCGGAGAGACGATCCGTTTGCAGTTGAGCGAGCCGATCCGACCGGATTTCCTGAGCAATCCCGCGGCCGCTTTCCAATTGGTACCGAATGCCGGGACGGTGGTGGCTGCCTTGCGGGACAACAATTCAACCATCGAACTGACCTGGTATCGGCTTGCGCCGGGCACAGCCTACCGCCTGACGGTGGTGCCGATCCTCTATGATTTGAACGGCAATCGCTTCGACCAAAACCCGGCCAACAATTCACCCAGCACGACCGGCTTGAGCGCGGATGCCTTTGGGTTGTCTTTTACCACGGCGCCCCTCACTCCCACCGTGCTGCCGACTGTGCAGAATGGCGTCGGGGTTGCCGCCGTGGGGCGGAAGCTCGTCGTGCTCGACCGGGGCGGCGCCAACCAGGGGGCGATTCAGGTGATCGACGCCGAGGATCCGGGACATCCGGTGCTGAAGTTCAGCGTGCCGGTGCCGGCCTTTCCGCGGGCCTTCGCCGTTATCCCGAAGTACGCCTACAAACGCTCCTCGGTGGCCACCGTCGAGACGAACGACTTGATCGTCGCGGCCGGGGGAACTTTGGGGGGCGAGGGACAATGGCTCCGGGTTTTTACGCTGCCGGCCAGCGGCGCTCCCCAACCGCTGGTGGTCACGATGCTGTCGACCTCCCCCGCGGCCGCGGTCACCAAGTTCCAGTGGTCGCCCCCCGTGCTCGGATATCTGGAAAGTGATGCGGACACCACGGCGGTGGGATTGCTCAATTTGCAATTGGCCATCCTGGCCGACCATCAGTCGTCGTCGGAGCCGGCCCGCAATCCGGTCGGCGGCGATCCGGGCATCGATGCCAACGGCGATGGTGATTTTGTGGATCCGGGCGACCGGTTGCCGTTGCCGGATGGCGCCCGGCCGCGGCTGGGGGTGATCAACGGCGGGTTGCTGGCCATGTATGTGGCTCCGGACCCGGTCTTCCGTTTGCGCGATTTCGACCTGCGTTTTGGCGGCAATTTTGTTGGGGCCGTCTTAAGTGCCCCGCCGTCGGACGGTCGCAGTCGCTATACATCCCTGGCGGCCGGGGGCCAGCCGGTGCTGAACTCGAGCGCCACGTTGGAATTCAGCACCGAGGCCAAGCGCCTTTTTCTTTTGTTCGGGCAGTCGCTCGAGACCGCGAACGGATTGGTGGCGGCGAATCTGGCCTTGGTGTCGCAGTTGGGTGGTACGGCGACACCGGCACGGATTCTGGTGGTGGACGTGACGGATCCCTTGCACCCGAAGTTGGTTAATGAGATCCGCGTCCCGACAGCGCACGGGGTGCCCCAGACCCTTCAGCAGCGGGAGGATGGGCTGCTTGCACTCTCGACCTCGAGTGACCAACTGCTCCTCGATCCGCGCAAGCTGCTCCAGGTGCCGGCGCTGCCTGGTGATCCTCATCCCGCGCTGGTGGGGCTCCTCGCCGGGGTGGGTTCCGGAATGATGAATTTTGTGAACAGCCCGTTGCCCCTGTATGCCGTGGCCGCCGGCGGGAACAACGCGGTGATCGGTCTTCCCGGTTCGGTGGACCTCACCCTGCATACACCCGGAACTCTGGGGAATCCGGGTCGGGTCATTGCGGAAGCGGCCGAGACCGATCCCTTCAACGTGGTGGTTTCCGTCAACGATGACGATGACGATGCCATTTTGCCGGTCGGCGATACCAACCCTGCCAGCCGGTTGCCACAAGGGCATTTTGACAATCAGGATGAGACGGCCAGCCGGTTCGACAACGATCTGGTCCGGATCGACCTGCACCATCTACCACCGAGTTCTGGCGGCGTTTACGATGGCACAGTGGAGTTGGAAGTGAGGAGTCCGGGAGGCACCACGCCGGCCGTACGGGTCTTCGCTCTGGACGGCACACTTTTGCGGGGCGGCGTCACCAATGCGGCGGGAGCGTTGAGCTACCGGACCGATTTCCAAGCAGCCTCCGGTCCGTTCCTCGAATCGGCGAATCACGATTCCGCCGTGTTCATGGAGGGTTTACGGCCCTGTGCGGATGTGGGAGTGGTTCTGACCTATCGCCGGCGGGACGGCACGGTCATCGGAACCGACGAGGTGCATTTTGTCGTCGCCAAGCTGGAAATCACCGAAGTCTGGTCCAATCAGTTTGAGGGAAAGAGGGACAATCTGTTGCCGAAGCTGGCCGGTGATTTCGTGGGTCCGAACAGCTATCTGGTGATGGCCAATCGGGCGGACGGCAATTCCCATGTGAAGGCGCGGATTGAGATCAAACCCGACTTGGCCGAGATCCGTCGACAGGTCAAATTAACCCTCCTGCCCGTCGACGGCGTGGCGCCGCCGGATGCCTTCGTCCGGTCGCACGGGACATCGACGCTGGAACCGGTCGCGGTGGCGCCGACGCTGGACGTTTTTCGGCTGGTGGCACCGGCAATCTCGACGCGGCATTTCTTCGTCGCGGCGGGTTTCAACTACACCCCGGGGCCGGACCTTTCCGTTGACGATGTGGTGACGGTATTCGGGCACAAGGCGTATCTGGCGCGCGGGGAATTGATTTTTTCGCGGCAGGGCGGGCATTTGCTGACCCACGACCCCCACCTCGAGATTGTCAACCAGACCGACTACACGCTCACCCGACTGGAGTGGAGCGCCATTGCCCTGGCCAGCGGTGTGGCGGTGGATTCTGCCTTCGCTCCCTATAATCTGAAGGCGTTTGTGCTCGGCGATCTCGTCAATATGAAGGTGCCGCCGCTGTTCGGAGGCGTCCCGTTGGAGATCCTTCCGGAATCCCCTGGAACCCAGTTCATTCCGAATTCCTCCGAGCATAATATCGGATTTTCCTACGACTCGAGTGGAACCCCACGGGTCGCCACGTATGTCATTCCGGCGATCCCCCTCTACCAACACTTCCAGGACAAATTGGTCAACAACTCCCGCTTTATCGCCAAACTGGCCACGGATATCCGATCAAAGAAGTCTGACGTGAAGCAGTCATTTCTGGCCACCCCGGGGCAGGTCCAGAGCTTGGTGTTCCATTGGAACTTCGGCGGGGCGATGGATTTTGCGGAAGGCGGCGGAATCTGTGATTTCCCGGACGCCACGGACGACAGCTTTACGACCTGGTTGAGCAATTTTGCCAGCGGAGTTGCGACCTGCCCGGAATTCGATCTCAAGATTGCGTTGGGTGGCTGCACCTATAAGGCCGACCTGACAGTGGAGGTCGAAGCCGTGCCGGCTCCGTTCACGGCGGCCAGTCGTCTGGTGGTTAAAGCCGTCTTTGTCGATGGGTTCATCGCGGACCGGTACGATTGGAAATATGAGGCGAGTCTGGACTACCCGCTGGCAGTGTTGCAGGCCGGTTACGGGACACTGGGGATTTCTGGTCGGGTATTTGAATACAAGGCGATGATTCAGCGGCCCGTTTTTAGCGTCAGCGGCTTTGCGGGCGCTTTGGATTGATAAACTTGTGACGCATCCTCCCTCCAGTCGATGCGCGAGTGATGCCGGAAAAATCCGGCCCGCCGATGCCGCGCCGTTCGGGTGGTGGTACCGGGGCGATTGCGGGTGGCGTGGTGCGATTTTCTTTTGGTTCGCGCTGCTCCTGATTGAGCCCGTGGGAGGGGCCCGGGCAGCGACACTGGCGACGCTCGAGTATCGTCTGACGGGCTCAACCCTGACGGTGTCGCCGGCGGTGCTGTCGGTGCCGAAGGGAATTGCCGGATCCTTGGCGGTGACGCTTTCCGGGCCAGCGGCTCTGCGGGACGGCGCCGTGATTGAGGGCATTCTGCGGGGGCCGAGTCTGCCGCCGCGAAAGTTGTTGGCCGCACCTGGAGAGCCGTTGCTCCTGCCTCCCCTGCCGGTGGTGGGAGACTATCAGATCGACAACGTCCGGCTGGTCGACGGGTTGACCGGCCAGGTGAGGTTGGAGTCCGTGCCGTCGACCGTTCCGGTCCACGTCTTTGACCAGGTGCTGGTGAGTCAGGTGACGGCCCGTTCGCTCACCACGGAGGAAATCCGGGAGAAGGGCATCGCCATTGATGAGAAGAACTTTCGCGTGACGGAGTTTGAGGTGGGCTTTGTGCTCGATGGACAGACGATTTCAGTCCGTCTTCCAGTGGTGGCGCCCCGGGCTTCTCAAACCACGGAAATCATCCCGGCCGCTGAATTGGAGGCGCGTTTGCGGCAGGCGGCGCAGCTCAATCAGGACCTCACCTCCGCCACCCGACTGCCCGCTGCGCTCGCGGTGACCGGGATCGAACTCAAGGGCATCGACTTCCAGGCCACGGAGGATTTGGACGAAGACCTCGCCCTGCGAGTTCCCCCGATTCCCGCACTGCTGCTGATCCCGGGAAATATCGGCTTTTTGAATCAGTTTTTCAGCGTTCAGATCTTCACGGAAAATGCCGCGCCTTCGGGTTCCGGACTGAGCGTCCGGAATATTCGGGCCGAACTGATTCTGCCCGACGGCACGGATCAGACCCCGGGGACTTACGAACATCCCGGCGACGATCCGTTGCGGCTCGCGCGACTGGGTCCGGATCGACAAGTCCAGCCGATTCAATCCGTGGTCCGGCCTGGGGCTGACGGGACGCTGGGAACGGCGGATGACGTGCCCAGGCTGTTGCCGGGGGAGACGGGGCAGGCGGAGTTTCTCGTCGAAGGATTGCAGGAGGGATTGCACGTGATGAACCTGCAATTGACTGGCGAACTGGAGGGATTGGCGGCGGGCGTGATTCACATCACAGGGAAGGCCGCCGGGGCGGTGCTGGTTCGCAATCCCAAATTCTCACTGGCCTTCACCCATCCACGCACGGTCCGGACCGGGGAGCCCTACGAAGCGACGGTCACCATCCTGAACACCGCTTCGTCGCCGGCAAATTTACTCTCCGTCACGCTGCCGGCCGCGGCGATCAGTGGAGCTGTGCTGGAATCCGATGCCTCCGTGGAATTGGGAACATTGCGGCCCGGGCAATCGGCGACGGCCCGTTTCCGCCTGCATGCCCAACGGACCGGACAAATCACCTTTTCAAACCTGACCGTGGGCGAGGATGCCACGGCGGGGCGCTTCCACCTGACGATGGGTGTGGACGAGCGGGGGGTGGATTTGTCGCCGGATTCGCTGGCCATGCCCGCGGAGGCCGGCCGGTTGCCGCGCAGCCTGCTGGTGGCGGCCGAACGTGTGCTGGGCCAGGCGCTGAGCGCGGCGACCGCGCCGGTCGTGCCCGGTGGCGTGCGGCGTCCAGCCAAGGACCTGATCCGTTCCCGAATTCTGGAACTTGCGGAGGCGGGACAGCGTTTGTTCTATGGGGATGGTCTGGCCCGGGTCGTTCCGGATCTGCTTTTGGATTGGCAAGGGGGTCGGATCTACGACGACGGCTTTGATCAAATTCTGCGGGAGACGGACGCCGGAGCCCAATGGCGTGCGGCTGTGGCCGGGGTGCTGGAGTCGGGTGCTGCCGGCGATGCGGTGGAACGATTGCGGGCGCGGGCTGCCGATCTGGCCGGCCGGGGAGAAAACTGGACGCTGATCGCGGACACGTTGAGCGGGACGAACCGGGCAGCGGCGTTGTCGACGGCCGTGGGTCGGGCTACGGCGGATCGGAGCGAAGTTCCAGGCCTTCTCGCCTATCGTGGGCTGTCGGGTGCGTGGTGGGTGGTTCGCGGGGAATTGGCGGGCGAATGGGAATCGCTTCCGATCGCGGGTACGCCTGGGGTGGATGCCCCGGGAACGATCGCCTACCTGCGATTGAGCGCCGATGGGACCGGAGCCCAGTGGGATTGGTCGATCCGTGC
>JAYTHD010000436.1:0-14033 GCA_043732975.1 Verrucomicrobiota bacterium | reverse complement strand
GCGTGAACACCGATGGAATCGCCATGCACGCTCCCGATCGGCTTTCCGGCCACCTCGCTGCCGGGCAGCCGGCCATGGTCGCGCAGGAGGAGCTGATTGGTCGCCAGGGTGAGGGCTTCACCGATGGCCGCGGGCGCCATGCCCTCCGCCAACGCCGCCGCGACCGCACCGGCAGCCTGCGCGGGAGAGGACTTGAAAATCGTCTGACTGAGTTGTTCCACCCACGCATCTTCCGCCAGACGTTCGCCCGGCGCACGCCCCAACAGATGGTGTTCCTCCAGCAACCGCGGCAGCAGAACGCGCGACTCGTCAGAGTCAGCGGACCTCGGCCACGATTCGGCCTTCACACAGTAGCGTACGGATTGGCGGAGCAGTGTGTGTGCCTGTTCCCGACCGATCAGGCCCGCCAGGTCCCACGCCCGGTAGGGCAACACGACGCGGTGAACCTCCGTGTTGTCCTGAACGGCAAGCAGCACAGCGTTGAAGGCGTCATCCGTGGAACCTTGGGCGATGGCCGCGAAAGTCTGTTCGGCGCCGGCGACATCCTTCCGCCGGACGGCCGCCCGCAAAGCCTCGGCGTCGACGTTCCCGGCAGATGCCGGCCCGGCCGCGACCTGATGCAGAACTTCGCCCGTACGTCCGCCGTGTTCCTGGATGCGATTGGTGTTGCGGTAAAGCACCTTGAAGACCGGCAGGGGTTGCAATTCGGCCGGCAGCTCCTGCGACATGTAGAACGCCGGTCCCAGGGCCATGGCCGTGTGAAACCCGACGTAATCCTCGCCACCAAAGGTGCGCGCGTTGGCCAGGGCGGCGGCGGCGACCAACCGGCGAAGTTCCGTCCCCGTGCGCAATTGGTCCGCCAGCACGGACATGAGTCGGTTGACCGGCGTCTCCTGCATCAGGCGGACGAGCGGCTCCAGGGGACCAAACGACAGTGTGTCATCCACCTCACCGGCCAGGGCCGGGGACAGCCCGAGGCCGGTGGCGACTTCGTAGCCGACAGCGGTGACCAACATTCCCCGACCGACATCGGCCAGGAATTCTCGACGGGTGAGCGGTGCTTTCATGAGTGGTTCGATTTACGGACGGTGTTGACCCAGATCGTACTGAGTTGCCGGGGAACTAACAGCAAATTCGGCAGCCATGGGGCGAAGGGGTGCCTGTGCTCCCTGAAAGTTCCAGTTGAGTTTTTCGGGCGGGCACCTCAGGTTCCCTTCGTGCATCAGTTGGCTCTGCTGCTGATCGGTTGTTTCCTCCTCGTGATCGCGCTGGCGCTGGGAATGGCGTGGCTCATCCGGAGGCACAATCGAGAGCGGACCAGTCTCCGGCGGACCAACCGGGGCTTGGACCAATTGACGTTGGTCGATTCCTCCCGTCAGCGCGTGCTGCCTTACCCCATGCCGGCGCGGTGGATGGCGATTCGTTCCGCCAATACGGTCTTTCTCCGGGAATTCCTCGGCCTGCGCCACCAGACCAGCTGGAGCGAGGCCCTCGGCCGTTCCCGCGAACGCACGCTGTTTCTTTCCAACCCGGTCAATGGCTGGTCGTTTCTGGTCGGCGGCGCCCTGCCGGATCCGGTGCAGGATGTCGATGCCGTGTTTCGTTGCCTGCAACGCCTGTCCGCCGAAATTGGTGAGGTGCAATTTTATTCCGCCGACCGCGTTCTCAATTTTCACAGCTGGGCGCGCTTTCGGAATGGTCGTGCCCAACGCGGCTATGCCTGCGCCGGGGAGGTTTTGTGGAATGAAGGCTGGATGACGCTGGAGGAGCGCCTGCTGGGTTTGCGTTGTCGCGATTACGGGGATGATATCCCGGCCTTGGGATACGGCGAGACCTCGGCCGATCAGACCAACACCGAGCGTGTCCCATTGCTGGCGAGGCGATGGAGTGTGGATTTCGCCATGGCCAGCGAGGTTTTGCTGACCCAGGAGGGCATTGAATCCGGCGGTGAAGAAAATCCGGACACTGGCGGGCCGGGTTGAACCTTGAGTCCGTCACCACACCACGGCTTTTCGCCCCGGACGCCCGCCCTAATCCGGCAATTGCGACGCGCCAGCCGGGGCAGTTTTCCTGAATACATTTTGACCCGGCGACGTTGTTCTCATTCGGTCGGGTTCAGATTTTTCCATCCATGTCAGACGCTCGCGTGATCGGCATTTTTCTCACGGTACGCTCGGAGATCCGGGCGGCGCTTCTTGGTGTCGCCGCGGGCGCGCTCGTCGCCGGATCCCTGCACGCCGCGTTGCCCGATCCCGGACAGATTGATTTTTTTGAAAAGCAAATCCGCCCCGTGCTGGCGGACCATTGCTACGAATGTCACAGCCGCGCCGTGGCCAAGCCCAAGGGCGGGTTGCGCCTCGATTCCGCCCAGGGCGTGCTCACCGGCGGCAGTCGGGGACCGGCCGTGGTGCCGGGGAAACCGGAAGGCTCGCTGCTCCTTCAGGCCCTGCGCGGCCACGTCAAGGATCTCGATCCCATGCCCCCGAAGGATTCCCGCGGAGGCGCCTTGAGCGGAGAACAAATCGCCGCCCTGGAGGAATGGGTGCGCAATGGTGCCATCGATCCGCGGGTCGACACCGCAACCGCAGCGGCCGGTAAGAAGCCGTCCGACCACTGGGCGTTTCGTCCTCCCGCGGCGCCCGCCATTCCCGTCGTCCAACACACCGGGTGGATCCGCCGGCCGATGGACCGTTTTGTCCTGGCCCGGATGGAAGCCCACGGACTCACGCCGTCTCCGCGGGCGGACCTGCGCACCTTGCTGCGACGCGCGACCTTTGATTTGACGGGACTGCCACCCACGCCGGCGGAAATGCAGACCTTCCTCGTGGACAACCATCCGGACGCCTACGAACGGGCCGTCGAACGTTTGCTGAGTTCGCCCCGCTACGGGGAACGTTGGGCGCGCATCTGGCTGGACGTCGCCCGCTATGCGGACACCAAGGGATATGTTTTCGAAGAGGAACGGCGTTATCCCTATTCGTACACCTATCGGGATTGGGTGGTGCAGGCGCTGAACGACGACCTGCCCTATGACCGTTTTCTCCAATACCAGATCGCCGGTGATCTTTATGCCACAGCCGCAGATCCCAGTCCGCTGGCGGCCTTGGGTTTCCTCACCCTGGGTCGGCGATTCCTGAACAATGAAACGGATATCATCGACGACCGGATCGACGTGGTGTTTCGGGGCACCCAAGCCTTGACGGTGCAATGTGCCCGTTGCCACGACCACAAGTTCGATCCGATTCCGACGGCCGATTACTACTCACTCTACGGTGTGTTCAAGAGCACTCATGAACCCGCCGAAAAGCCGATGCTGGGACCGAGCCCGAATCCCGAGCAGGCGGCGGAATTTGAAATCGAACGCGCCCAGCGGGTCGAGGAGCGTCAGAAATTCCGCGCGCAAAACACCGAAGCCGTGGCGAAGAAACTGCGGGAGCACATCACGGACTATTTGCTGACCGCCCAGGAGTCCATGGCTCTGGACGGATCCAAGGCGGAGAGCCTGGCCCGCAGCCGCTCCCTGGATCCGGGATTGGTCGGAGCTTGGAAGGACCGATTGACCCGCTGGCGGACGCAAGGCGACCCGTTGTTTGCGCCCTGGTTTGCCCTGCTGGAAAGCCCCGAAGCCGAATTCATGGCCACGGCGACCGCCCGGTTGACGGCCCTGGCGGCCACCAACAGTCAGCTGAATCCGGCGGTCTTGAGCGCGCTCAAGTTGCGGACGCTGACCAATTTTCCGTCGGTGGCAGCGGGTTACGGCGACGCCTTTCAGTCCGCGGCCACTCACTGGGAAGCCGAGCTTGGGGCCGCGAGGAAAGCCCAACAGAAGGCCCCGGAGCAATTGGCGGAGGCCGCCCACGAGTCGCTGCGCCGGTTGCTGTATGGACCCGACTCGCCGATTCAGGAGGCACTGGGCCATGTTGATCGTTTCTTTGATGTGCCCACCATCCAGAAATCGCGGGCGTTGCTCCGCCGGATCGAGGAATTGGAAGCCACCCATCCGGGAGCGCCGCGCCGGGCGATGGCTCTGGCCGACAACGCGACGCCCGACGAGCCCGTCATTTTCAAACGCGGCAATCCGGGGAATCGCGGTGACAAGGTTCCGCGTCAGTTCCTGGGACTTCTGGCGGGGCCGGATCGCCGCCCCTTTACCCAGGGCAGCGGACGTCGCGAACTCGCGGAAGCCATCACCCGCAGTGATAATCCGCTGACCGCGCGAGTGCTGGTGAATCGGATTTGGCTCCGGCATCTCGGGACGCCGTTGGTGGGCACGCCCAGCGATTTTGGCCTGAGGAGTGATCCGCCGACGCATCCGGAATTGCTGGATCATCTCGCGATCACCTTCCGCAATGGAGGTTGGTCGTTGAAGAATCTGCACCGCGAATTGCTGCTCTCCGCCACGTATCAACAGGCGAGCAGCCCCGCCACGGAAGCCGCGACCCGGGAATATGCGCTCAATGAAGCCCGCGATTCCGGCAACCAACAGTATTGGCGCCAAAACCGGCGGCGCTTGGAACTGGAAGGGCTTCGCGATTCGTTGCTCAGCGTTTCGGGTGATTTGGATCCCGCCATGAAGGGACAGCCGGTCGAGATGTACGGAACCGACCGAACGGCGCATCGACGTTCCCTGTATGGCTTTGTGGATCGACAGAATCTGCCGGCGCTGTTGCGGGCGTTTGATTTTGCGAGTCCGGACGCCAGCTCGGCCGCGCGGTTCCAGACGACGGTCCCCCAGCAGGCGCTCTATTTTCTCAACAGTGAAGCCGGCGTGGACTTCGCCCGCCGCCTCGCCGCCCGACCCGAGCTGGCAGCCGCCGCGTCGGAGGCGGACCGGGTGGAACAATTGTATCAATTGCTCTACCAGCGCTCACCGTCCGCCGATGAAATCCAGATGGGATTGGCATTTGTCCACCACGCAGAGAAGCGACCCCTGGAGGCGCCGGAACCCCCGCCCTCCGCCGCATGGAGCTACGGTTGGGGCACGTTGGATGACCAGAAGCAGCGGGTCGCGACCTTTCATCCCTTCACGGTTTTCAAGGACACCGCCTGGCGTCCGGACGACAAATTTCCCGCGCCTGACCAACGCGGTTATGTGCAGTTGACCAAGGCCGGCGGCCTGCCTGGGCCGGACGCCGAGCACCTCGCCATCCGGCGCTGGACCTCGCCGTTGAACGGTGACGTGCAGATTTCCGGACGCCTGCGCCACGAGGACAAGGAAGGCGACGGCGTGCAGGCGTGGGTGGTGAGCAGTCGCCGTGGAATCGTCCAGCACTGGACCGCCCACCGCTCCAAGGTGGAAGCGGAGGTGGACTCGTTGGCTGTTGAAACCGGTGAAACGCTGGATTTCATCGTCGATTGTCTGGGCAACGACACCGGCGACACCTTCCAGTGGACGAGCACGGTCAAGGTCCTGGGCGATTCCCGGTATCGCGTCTGGCGATCCGACACTGATTTCGGCGGCCCGCTTCCGGTGCGCCAACCACTGACTCCGTGGGCTCGCTATAGCCAGGTGTTGTTGTCGGCAAACGAACTGGTCTTTGTGGATTAGAACTCCAGCGACACTTCCAAAGAATTTTAACCGCGGATGACGCGGATAGGCTCAAAAAGTGGGTTTCCGTATCTGCGGTATCCGCGTCATCCGCGGTTCATTTTCTGAAAGCGTCGCTGGAGTGCTAGAACGTGGCTTGCAGCTCCGGCGCGGAAACGGTGGCGGTGCCCCGCTTCCCCACCACCACTCCGGCGGCATGATTCGCCAGCAAGGCCGCTTCCACCGGTGAAGCGCCGGCACAGATCGCGAGGGTGAAGGTGGCGATCACCGTGTCGCCCGCGCCGGAGACATCGAAGACTTCGCGAGCGACGGTCGGGATGTGCAGCGGCGCCTGATCCTTTTGGCAAAGGAGCAAGCCGAGTTCGCCGAGGGTGATCAGCAGGACGGCCGGACTCATTTCCGCCAGGAGCTTCCGAATCACTTCCAGAAGCGCCGCGTCCTTCAAAGGTTCCACCGGCCGCGTCGTGTCGGCCACGCCCGCCAGGGCAAAAGCTTCCTTGCGATTGGGCGTCAGCAACGAGATGCCCCGCAGATCGAGCCGGTGCACGGGCTTGGGATCCACGCTCAGCCACCGGCCCGCGGCCCGACAACGCGCCTTTAATCCGTCCAGCAATTCCTGAGTCACCAACCCCTTGCCATAATCTCCCACGACGACGGCATCCATCGGACCGATCAACTGGTCAATCGAGGTTAAAAGTCGTCGGGTCATGCGCGGGGAAACATCGACGACCGATTCGCGGTCCAGGCGCATGATTTGCTGGGAGCCGCCAACAAATCGCGTCTTGGTGGTGGTGAAACGGTCCCCCGCCGTCAACAAGCCCGCGCAACCCACGCTTTCCCGTTTCAATTGCTCGCGAAGCTGGGGTGCGGCCGCATCGCGCCCGACCACGCCCACCAGTTCCGTGGCTGCGCCCAGAGCCGTCAAATTGCGGGACACATTGGCCGCGCCCCCGGGCATCAGACTTTCACTTTCAAACTCCAGGACCGGCACCGGCGCCTCGGGCGAAATACGGTGGACCCGTCCGCGGATATAATGATCCAGCATGACGTCGCCCACGACCAGGATGCGGGCGCGACGGGCACGCTCCAAAAGTGCAGCCGCCCGCGAGGGGGAAACTCGAACCATGGAGATCACTCTAGGCCTCCGCAGGGCGGGTTCCAATGTGGAAAGCGGTTTCGCCCGCGCGACTCCCTTGCGTAAGTGGCTTAGTGGCTCGCAGGTTGGATCGGTGCGGGTCAAAATCTGTGGAATAACGAACCGGACGGACGCCCGGGTGGCCATCGCCGCGGGGGCCGATGCCGTGGGATTTGTCTTTGTGCCTGGCACCAAGCGGGCCATCACCGCGGCGCAGGTCGCCGAAATCACCCGCCAACTCCCGCCCTTCGTGGCCCGGGTCGGACTTTTTGTGAATGAATCGGCTGATGTCATCCGGCAAACGATCGACGCGGCCGGGCTGGACACGGTCCAACTGCACGGGGAGGAAACCGTGGAATTCACCCGCCAGTTCCGCGGCCGGGTACGGGTCTTGAAGGCGTTCCGCATCCGCGATGCCGCCTCGCTGGACGCCGTGCCCGCTTACTTCAACGCCTGCGACGCCGTGCTCCTGGATGCCTTTCATCCGAGCGGGCACGGCGGCACCGGGGCACAATTCGACTGGTCGCTCGCGTCGCGAATCCGGGAGCTTCCGAAGCCCGTGATCATCGCGGGTGGATTGCGTCCGGACAACGTGGCCGAGGCTCGCCGGATTTTTGCGCCTTACGCCGTGGATGTCTCCAGCGGCGTCGAGACGGCACCGGGAAAGAAAGATGCGGGCTTGGTGCAGGCTTTCATTCAACAGGCGAAAGCGGTCGAATAGCTCAACTCTCGCTTGGTGGAGTGTCTCTCGAGCCAGCCGCGTTGGGGACGGAATTCGTCATCCCTTAGCTCGTCAGAGACTCGCTCCACCGTGGCCGCAACTCTGCGAGTTGCCTGCGGGTCGCAGACCCGCGCTCCTATCGCTGGCCTACGGCCACAAAATTGGTGGTGGAGTGTCTCTCGAGCCAGCCGCGTTGGGGACGGACTTCGTCATCCCTTAGCTCGTCGGAGACTCGCTCCACCGTGACCGCGACTCTGCGAGTCGCCTGCAGGCAAAGACCCGCCCTCCACCAGGCGCGTTCCGAATGGCTTTCGTTGTAATCGAAAACTCCGGGCCTGCGGAGGCCTCAACCGACTCTCCGCGACCCATCGGCTAAGCGCCCCCACCGCACACCAGCCAATCATCCGGCTTGAGTCCCGCCACCCGATCCCTCAGAATTCCGTTCACTATGAAAAAGTACCTGCCCACGATTGCGGGAGTGATCCTGGGATTGCTGTTTGTCATGTCGGGAGTCGTCGTGCTTTTCAAACTGGCGCCGATGCCCAAGCTGCCGGAAGGCTCGCCCGCGGCGTTGTTCATGGGGGCCTTCATGCCGACCGGATATATGAACTTCGTCAAGGTTCTGGAAATCCTCGGCGGTGTTCTGGTCGCCCTTCCCCGGACCCGCAACTGGGGATTGCTGATTCTGGGGCCGATCCTCGTAAATATCCTGGCCTACCACGTCTTCCTCACCGGCGGCCAGGACCTGCTGAATCCAATGCTCTTGTTCATGGTGGCGCTGGCTCTTTACCTGCTCTGGGTGGGCCGGAAAGCGTTCCTCGGATTGCTAAATTGAACGTAGCACTCCAGCGACACTTTTCAGAAAATGAACCGCGGATGGCGCGGATAACACAGATACGGAACCCCACTTTTCGAGTCTATCCGCGTCATCCGCGGTAAAAATTCTTAGGAAGTGTCGCTGTATGGGTAGCCGTCGGAGTCCCTTCCGCACCGTCGAAACCTATTTCGAATAGCCCAGCCACGGGCCGAGCCAACGTTCCGTCTCGCGCAACGGGGCCTGCTTGCGTTGGGCCAGGTCTGTCACCTGGTCGAGGCCCAATTTGCCCACCGCGAAATACTTCGAATCCGGATGCGCAAAATAAAGGCCGCTGACACTCGATCCCGGCCACATCGCGTAACTCTCGGTCAGCCGGATACCGGTGCGGGTTTCGACGTCCAGTAGTTTCCAGAGGATGCCCTTTTCCGTGTGATCCGGACTGGCCGGATAGCCGCCCGCAGGTCGAATCCCGCGGTAATCCTCGGCGATCAATTGTTCGTGGGTCAGCTTCTCCGCGCTGCCGAAACCCCAGTCAATGCGCGCCTGCCGATGCAGATACTCCGCGAACGCCTCCGCCAGACGATCCGCCAGAGCCTCCGCCATGATCGCATTGTAATCATCATGCGCCGCCTGGAAACGTTGCACAACTTCGGGCAAACCGATGCCGGTGGTCACCGCGAAACCGCCCAGATAATCCGCACCAGTGGGCGAGATGAAATCGGCCAGACACCAATGAGGAGTGCCATCGCCCTTTTCCATTTGCTGGCGGAGGAAGTGAAAGCGCGTCAGCTCCTCGCGACGATCCTCGCCGGTGTAGACGACGACATCGTCCCCCAACCGATTGGCCGGGAAGAACCCGTAGATACCCCGCACCTTGATGGCTTTGGTGGCAATGATTTCGTCCAACAGTTGGCAGGCATCCGCGAAAAGTTTCCGGGCTTCCTCGCCGTGCTTCTCGTGCTGCAGGATCGAGGGGTAGCGTCCGCGCAATTCCCAGGTGTGGAAGAACGGCGACCAATCGATGTACTCGCGAAGCACTGCCAGATCGGGTTCGACCACCCGGACACCCTGGAACGCCGGTTTCGGGAGATCAACGAAGGTCAGTTTCGGAGCATTGGCGCGGGCCTGTTCCAACGTGAGCAAGCGAATGACCTGCTGGCTGTGGGTGGTGCGGAGCTGTTCATATTCCTCCCGGAGCTGTTTCACGAAGCCGGGCTTTTGCGCACGGGAAATCAGGGCACTCACCACAGGAACGGCACGGCTGGCGTCCAGGACATGGACCACGGGCTCGGAATAGCCCGGTGCGATCTTTACCGCCGTGTGTGCCTTGCTGGTCGTCGCGCCGCCGATGAGCAGCGGGATCTTGTAACCCAACCGCTCCATCTCCAACGCCACATGCTGCATTTCATCCAGGGACGGCGTGATCAGGCCGCTGAGGCCGATGATGTCCACCTTCTCCTTCACCGCGACTTCGAGAATCTTCTCGGCCTGGCACATCACCCCGAGATCGATGACCTCATAATTGTTACAGCCGAGCACGACGCCCACGATGTTCTTGCCGATGTCGTGGACATCCCCCTTGACCGTCGCCATGAGCACCTTGCCCCGCGCCGCCACCGCATGACCGGCGTCGCGGGCGGCCTGTTTTTCCGCCTCCATGAACGGCGTGAGGTAAGCCACCGCCTTCTTCATAACCCGGGCGGATTTCACCACCTGCGGCAGGAACATTTTACCGGAACCGAAGAGGTCACCGACGATGTTCATGCCGTCCATCAAGGGGCCTTCGATGACCAGCAGCGGTTTGCCCAGCTTCACGCGGGCTTCCTCGGTGTCCTCGTTGACGAAGGTGTCGATGCCCTTGACCAGCGCATGGGCGAGTCGTTTTTCCACGGGATCATTCCGCCATGCCTCGGCCACCCGGGCGGCGGCGATATCGGTGACGCCCGCAGCCTTCCGCTTCAGCTCCTCACCGTGCGCCACCAACCGTTCGGTGGCATCGGGACGGCGATTCAGGATCACGTCCTCCACCAGCCCGAGCAGATCCTTGGGAATCTCCTCATAGACCTCCAGCAGACCGGCATTGACGATGCCCATGTCCAGGCCGGCCTGGATGGCGTGATAGAGGAACACGCTGTGCATGGCCTCACGGACGTGATTGTTGCCGCGGAAGCTGAACGAGATATTCGACACACCCCCGCTGACTTTCGCGTGCGGGAGGTTCTTTTTGATCCAACGGGTCGCCTCGATGAAATTCAACGCGTACCCGTTGTGCTCCTCGATACCCGTGCCGACCGTCAATATATTCGGATCAAAAATAATGTCCTGCGGGGAGAATCCGAGCTTCTGAACCAGCAGGTCATAACTGCGCCGGCAGATCTCCGTCTTCCGTTCCAACGTGTCGGCCTGGCCGCGTTCGTCGAACGCCATGACCACGACAGCCGCCCCATAAAGGCGGACGAGCCGGGCCTGTTCGAGGAACCGCGCTTCACCCTCCTTCAAGGAAATGGAATTGGCGATCCCCTTCCCTTGCAGGCAGCGCAGTCCGGCTTCGATCACCGTCCACTTCGACGAATCGACCATGATGGGCACCTTCGCGATGTCGGGCTCCGCGGCGACGAGATTCAGGAAGCGGGTCATGGCGGCGGCGCCATCCAGCATGCCTTCATCCATGTTGATATCGATGATCTGCGCGCCCGCCTCGACCTGCTGTTTGCAGATCGCGAGGGCTTCATCGTACTGGCCGTTGAGGATGAGCTTGGCGAATTTGGGCGAGCCGGTGACGTTGGCGCGTTCGCCGATATTGATGAAATTCGTTTCCGGTGTCTGGGTGAACGCCTGCATGCCGCTCAGGCGGAGATACGGCTCGATCGTGGGAATCTTCCGCGGCGGCAATCCCTTCACGGCGGCGGCGATTTTTTCGATATGCGGCGGTGTCGTCCCACAGCAGCCGCCCACGACGTTCAACCAGCCGTTTTCGGCCCAGGGAAGAATCTGCGGTGCGAGGCTCTCCGGGGTTTCCGGAAAACCCGTCGGCGACAACGGCTCGGGCAATCCGGCATTGGGATAAATGCAGACGTAGGTGTCCGCGATCTTGTGCAGCGCCTCGACATGCGCCCGCATTTCCTTCGGACCCAGCGCGCAATTGAAGCCAATCGTCAATGGCTTGACGTGCCGCACGGAATTCCAGAAAGCCTCCACCGTCTGGCCGGTCAACGTCCGCCCGGAGAGATCCGTGATGGTACCGGAGATCATGATCGGGAACCGGACCCCACGCGCACCGAACGCGTCTTCAACGGCAAAGAGCGCCGCCTTGGCGTTGAGCGTATCAAAGATCGTCTCCACCAGCAGGACATCCACACCGCCATCCATCAAGGCATCGATCTGTTCGCGGTAGGCGTGCACCAACTGCACAAAAGTGACGGACCGGAAACTCGCATCATTGACCTCCGGCGAGAGAGACGCCGTCACCGACATCGGCCCGATGGCCCCCGCCACAAAACGCCGCTGGCCGGTCTTCGCGCCGATTTCATCCGCGGCCTTGCGGGCCAGGCGGGCCGCGGCGAGGTTGAGTTCGCGGGCCAGATCGCGCAAAACCGGGTCGTTGATGACCTCTTCAAAATAGGCCTGTGACTTCCGACCCTCGTGGGGTTTCGTGAAAAAGAAATCGTGCTGACCAATCGTCGTGGCCGAGAAGGTATTCGTCTCAATGATGTCGGCGCCGGCCTCCAGATAATGCCGGTGAATCTCTTCCACGACCTGCGGTTGGGTCAGTTGCAGCAGCTCATTGTTCCCTTTCAGCGGCTTGCCGGCCCAGTCGCGGAAGCGTTCGCCGCGAAAATGCGCCTCGCCCAATTTGTAACGCTGAATGACCGTGCCCATCGCGCCATCAATGATGACGATGCGTTCACGCAGCAACTGCTCCAGGGGATGAACCGTCGTGGCGACCAAAGACATGAGCACAGATTAGGCCGGCGGCGCCCGGATTGCCAACTAATAAATCAACGCATCTGGATGCGGTGATGGATCATATCGGCACGGACGGTGGAGGTGGCCAGGGTGTGAGACGGAAATCTCCTGCTGAAGTAAAAAGGAGCGATTGGGCGATGTTTGGTGTCCAGGAGGCACCGCTGCGAAAGGGACGTTGGTTGTCTGGGGAAGCGCCGAGAACCCGGAGGAATCCTCAGAAATCGTTTCTTTCTCCTCTCCGCGTCTCCGCGCCTCCGCGTGAACTTCCGCTGTCACCCCGACTCGAGGTGGCTGACGGTCAGCACTATTTCAGTGGCATGCCGGGCTCCGGTTTGCCGTTGGTGGTGAGGATCTGAAAGTGGTGCACTCCCGCCGCCAGCGGGTGGTCGCTGGTCCAGACCACCTGATGTTCCGCGGTCACTTCAATCATCGACACCCCCTTGGACGCTGCATGGCTGCCGACGACGGTATTCCCGTTGGCCAGCCGTTGGGAGCCGCAGGGATCCTGAAACCGACCCCCGACGTGTTCGTTAAGCACCTTCCAAACCACATCGCCCCGGGGACTGAATTCCACCACCTTGTTCCCATGCGTCAGGGAAACCAGCGTGTTGCCGTTGTCCAGACGGATCGCGGTGAACGGCCAGTTCTCCCCCGCCCGCCCGCCCAATTCTTCCAAATCCGTTTTCAAAATCCGGACCACCTTCCCTTCCGGCGAATACTCCTTCACGGCGAAGGCGAGCAGGTGCGGCATGAGATAATTGCCATTCCGCAATTGCCGTCCCATGCGGGTCTGCATGTGGGCGTTGTCCGTCTCCGGCTGCAACGGAATATCCACCACCGTCTGCCCCTGCGGAGTCACTTCCAGCAAGCGCGGACGGGGTCCCTCCTCGGTGATCAGGGTGTTGCCATTGTAGAGCCGCTGTGTCGTTCCGATTTCCTTGTTGTCCTTGCTGCGCGGGTACGAGAACACGACTTTTTTATCGCGGGTCACTTCCTCAACCCGGTCGGACCAGGCGAGCAGAACGTTACCATTGGGGAGCACGAATCCATCCCGCGTGCCGCCGGCATACTCCCACTGCGCGGCACCATCCTCCCCGATGATGGCGGTCTTGCCACCCATCACGAGGTAGGAATGCCGGATCACGGAAGCCTCGCCACCGTCCGCCGCGAGGACCAAAAACCGGGTCAACGCCAGAAGGACCACTCCCGCCGCGCAACGCATCGCTTTGAGATTCATGTGAGTGACCCGACCTTGGCGGAAGTTCATCTGCTAGCTAGCATCATTTTGGCGAAAAAAACCGAAAAACCGTTAATTCGCGTACGGCCCGGCTCCAACAAGTCACGGACATACGTATAACGGACCGCGCTCAGCCCACGGCATTCAAATTTGTGAAAGAGCTTGCAACGCGGAGTCATAAGCAGGTACGATACTCGCAATGAGCAGAATCGACGATGGAACTCACCTAAATTGCGAGGCGTCGATGGTTCCCATTTCATTTTCCCGCCTTCAGAATACGTCCGGTTCTCCAGAGAATATTTCACCCAAGCACTGGATGGCTCGGCCGAATACCTATAGCACCCACCGGTTTGCGGAAACCTTGGGCGGGACAATTTCCGCGGTCAATCGCCGGACAAATCGAGAGAGAACTGAGTCGGCAGGAAATTTGCCGTCGTCAACGTACCCTTGCGACCACAGCCTGTGACCAACATTACCACCCTCGCGGCGAATTGCCGCGTCTCGTTACCCGGCGGAACAATCATTGAAACCGGTGGACTCGCTGGCTCCGCAACGCAAGCGGCCACAGCGCGCCCCCGGCTCCGATCCTTCCGTGCCGGGGTTGGCGAG
>JAYTHD010000435.1:0-2671 GCA_043732975.1 Verrucomicrobiota bacterium | reverse complement strand
GGACTGGCGGATGTCACTCCGGAAAAGCGCACCGCCTCAACGTATGTCCCGGATGCAAAGGAACTCGAATCGCTGCGCGAACTGGGTTTCACCGCCGGGCATCTGGTGCCGGCGCAGGGGATATTTCGCGGGCAGAGTGCGGTGATCTCGCTGGGCGACGCCAGCCCGAACGAGTCCATTGTGCGGGCGGATGCCGCCCAGGTCGTGGGCCTCGCGCCGTCCGGCCGGGACGGCATTTATCCGTCATCGCTGATGGGAGTCTTTGCCGTTGTACGGCAGGCCCTGGCGGACGCCCGTCAGCAACGGGACCTGCAAGTCTGGCAGCGCACCCATCCAACCCCGGCCCTGCGACCGCCTTTCAATACCGCTCTGGATGCCCTCCAACCCGTGCTCGCCGGCCAGTCGGTCTTCTTTGAGCCCGGCAGCGCGTTGGTGGCCGCGCGGATGGATCACCTCGCCGCCGAGATGGGATTGACCAACCGGGTCTTCGTATCCTGCGGCCAGGAGTGGCGCCGCCCCGACCTGATCCGGGCCGGCAGTTCCTGGGTCGTCCCCGTCCATTTTCCAAACCTGCCGAAGCTTCCGGAGGAATCCGCGTGGGAAGCGATCTCACTGGATCAATTGCGCGCCTGGGATTGGGCTCCGGAAAACCCGGCGCTCCTCCGCCAGCGCGGGGCGGCCATCGCCCTGACACTCTACGGCCTGCCGGAGCGGAAGGAATTCCGAGCCCAACTGCGCGCCGCCCTGGACCGGGGCCTCCGTGAACCGGAGGCGCTGGCAGCCCTGACGACCATTCCCGCTCAATTGTGCGGTGCCAGCGATCGATTGGGCACCTTGGAACCGGGCAAGATCGCCAATCTCACCGTCGTGGAAGGCTCGTATTTCGACCCCGAGGCCCGGGTCCGCGAAGTCTGGATTGACGGACGCGAGTATGATTTCGGGCCGAACCCGGAGAAGGTCTCCGGGCGCGAGAAGAAGAATACCCCGGCCACAAATAGTGAGGCGAAGGCTGCGGCGACAACGCGCGAGTTACTGCGCCAACGGACCGCCCGCCCAGCCCTCTCCGGCCGCGGCGTCCTGACCAATCCTCCCGCCGTCCTGTTGCGCAATGCCACCCTCTGGACCTGCGGACCCGCCGGCGTGTTGAGCCATGCCGATCTCCTGACCGTCGGAGGCCGCATTGCCGGCATTTTCGCCGGCGGAAATCGCGACCATCCGGAAGTGCCGACCAATGCGCTGGTGATCGATGCCACCGGCCGGCATGTGTCGCCGGGAATCATCGACGCCCACAGTCACTCCATGATTCTCGGCGCCGTCAACGAGGCCACGCTGCCCAGCACCGCGATGTGCCGCGTCGCCGACGTGGTCAATTCCGAGACCCCGCACATCTACCAACAATTGGCAGGGGGCGTAACCGTCGCCAACCTCCTGCACGGGTCCGCCAATCCCATCGGCGGCCAGAACTGCGTCATCAAATTGCGTGACGGGGCGAGTCCCGAGGAGTTGGTGTTCGCCGAAGCGCCCGCGGGCATCAAATTCGCCCTCGGCGAAAATGTGAAGCAATCCAACTGGGGCGAGCGCTACACGACGCGGTTTCCCCAAACCCGCATGGGGGTGCCGACGTTTTATCTGAACCGGTTTGAAGCCGCGCGACAATACGCCGCCGCACGGGCCCAGGCCGAAACGGGCGCGGCGCCACCCGTCCGGCGCGATCTGGAGTTGGAGGCGCTGGCGGAAATCCTGGCCGGCACCCGGCTCATCCATTGTCATAGCTATCGGCAGGATGAAATTCTCGCGTTCCTGCGGACCATGGAATCGCTCGGCGTCCGCGTGGCCACGCTGCAGCACGTCCTGGAGGGCTATAAGGTGGCCGACGAAATCGCCAAACACGGCGCCGGTGCGAGCGCCTTCGCCGATTGGTGGGCGTACAAATATGAGGTCATCGACGCCATCCCCTACGCCGGCAGTCTGATGCGGGATCGGGGCGTGGTGGTCAGCTTCAACTCGGACTCCGACGACCACGCCCGGCGTCTCAATTTTGAGGCCGCCAAAGCGGTGAAATATGGCAACACCCCGGAGGTGGAAGCCTTCAAATTCGTGACCCTGAATCCCGCCCGGCAACTGCGAATTGACGGCCGGGTCGGTTCACTGGAATTGGGCAAGGATGCCGATTTTGCCATCTGGTCAGGCTCCCCGCTCGATTCCAGCAGCGTCTGTCTGCAAACCTGGATCGAAGGGAAACTATATTTCGACCGCGCTCTGAACGCCGCCCGTACCGCGGCCCTGGGCAGCGAACGAAATGCACTGCTCGCGAAGGCCCGCCAGGTTTCCGCCAACGGTGCCACACCGACCGCCGGTGAAAAATCCCGGTCCGAATTCTTCCGCCTGGCCCTGGAGAATGCGCGTTCGCTGGGTGTCCTCAATTGTCAGGATTGCACCCTGCCGCGACAACCGTGAGGCGCCCCACACTTATGACCGAGAGGCGCTCCGCGCGACGGGACCTGAACCAACGCTTCTGCCCCACCGCTTCCCGATGAGCTGGTTTTATCAACACGTCACCCGGCCACTGCTGTTCAGCCAGGACTCCGAGGCCATCCATGATCGCACCTTGCAAGGCTTGGCACTGGTGAGCCGGAGTCCCGCCCTCTGTGAGGCGATCCGCGGGTGGCTG
>JAYTHD010000434.1:0-12772 GCA_043732975.1 Verrucomicrobiota bacterium | reverse complement strand
GAACGCCGATAGAGCGCCTCGCCGGTGTCGCGTTGGTACGATTTCGTGTTGCTTTCCGGCATGGCAACGGCCTCCCAGACGCCCTCCGGTTGGTAGGGTTTGACGCTCGCGCCGCCGATTCTGTTCGCCAGCAACCCCGAGGCCGAGAGCGCATAGTCCCGGATCATTTCTGCATCCATGCGAAAACGCGGACCGCGGGAGAGCAGCCGGTTGGCCGGGTCTTTCTCCAGTTTGTCCGGCGTCACCCGGGCGGACTGGCGGTAGGTGGCCGAGGTCACCATCAGGGCGTAGAATCGCTTCACGTCCCAGCCGGATTCGCGGAATTCCACCGCCAGCCAATCCAGCAGGTCCTGATTGGAAGGCGGATCGCCCATGATGCCGAAATCCTCGCTGGTCTTGACGATTCCGGTTCCGAACAATTCCTGCCAGAAACGGTTCACCGTGACCCGGGCCATGAGCGGATTATCCGGCGACACCAGCCACTGCGCGAGTCCCAGCCGGTTCTTGGGCGCCTCCGGGGGCAGTGGATTCAAGGCGCTAAAGACCGCCGGCGTCAATTCATCGCGGGGCTGGTCATACTGTCCGCGATAAAGCAAATGTGCCATCGGTGACTTGTTGGGCTTCTCCTTTTGGATGTGGGTGACGGGAAAGCGCTGGCGGAGGCCCTCGCGCTCCGTTTCCAGCGCGGCCACCTGTTTGACGGTGGTTTCGAAGCCCGGCACCTGCAGAGCGAGATAATACTCGAAGAGTTCCTGCCGTACTTCCTTATTCCACTGCACCAGCGGCTGGGACAAGGCTTGGTGCCATTCCTTGGAACGAGCGAGTCCCCGCACCTCGGCCGCTGTTAGAACCCGCGGATAAATCCGCAAATCCTGCACCCCGCCGCCCGTGAAATGGTCCCCGTTATGCCGCTGCCCGACGGTCAGGGGAACGGGAGTCCGAATGGTCGCCGTCAAAAGGCCCGCACTGGCGATCTCGGTTTCGGCCCGGCTCCCATCAATATAAATCCGGATTCCCTCCGCCTTGCCGGAACCGTCGTAGGTCGCCAGGACATGTTGCCATTCGCCCTTGCGGGCTTTGGGCTGCTTGGTCTTGACCTTGATGGCATTGTCGGGCCAGTGGTTCACGATGTGCGTGGCAAAACTTCCCTGCTCGTACCACAGGTCCCATCCGCGATAGCCGTTGGCGGAATCCATTCGCGCAAAAATGCTGGTGGATTCGTTGTAGTTCGCCGGGACATAGACCCACGCCCCGTACGAAAAAGCCTGATCGCGTTCGAAATCGCCGCCGGCGGGAATCTCCAGATGGGATTTCTCCGGGAACAGAAGCGCCGGTCCCAGTTTGCCCTTCTCCGGAGACGTCCACGCGGTTCCATTGGTGAGTTGCAGGGTTTGCGTTGTCCCGTCGACTTGAACCTGAACCGAATCCTGGCCTTCGGTGAGGGGCGCATGGAGGGCGATTCCGGCATCAAGGGAAGCCGCCGCGAGTTCCGGATGTGGCTGGGAAACCCATTTTTCAAACGGTGCCTGGGCGTCGTTCTTCAGGGTTTCGATCAACTTCTTCGCCTGTTCGATTTCGCCCTGCAAGGCGTCATGGCGGACTCGCATCGGGCCGTCCTTGATCACCACCATGCTGGGATTGGAGTCCTTCACATTGCCGTCAAAGCCCCCTTGCTGCGTATTGCGGAAAAACGCCGACATACCGTAGAAATCCTTGGCGGAGATGGGGTCGAACTTGTGATCATGGCACACCGCGCAATTGGCGGTGAGACCGAGCCAAACCCAGGAGGTGGTCTCGACGCGATCCCGGGCATAAGACGCCAGGTTCTCGTCCTCGATGGTGCCGCCTTCGTTGGTCGTGATGTTGCAGCGGTGGAAACCGGTGGCGATGATTTGATCGGTCGTTGGATCGTGCAGGAGGTCGCCGGCGATTTGTTCAATGGTGAATCGATCAAACGTCTGATTCCGATTGAACGCCTCAATGACCCAATCGCGGTAGGGCCACATCTCGCGATAGTTGTCGAAATGCAACCCGTGCGTGTCCGCATAGCGGGCGACGTCGAGCCAGTAGCGGGCCCGGTGTTCACCCCAGTGGGGCGATTCCAGATAGTACTGAACCAGTTTTTCGTAGGCATCGGGTGCGGAATCCGCCACGAACTTTTCCACCTCCGCCGGCGTCGGTGGCAAGCCCGTCAGGTCAAGGGCCAATCTCCGGGCCAGTGTCCCCCGGTCCGCCTCCGGGGCGGGCTTGAGGCCCTTGGCGGCGAGTCCTTTTTGGATGAAGGCATCAATGGGATTGCGAATCTGGCGGGTATCCGGGGCGGACGGGACCGCGGGGCGTTCCGGTTTGATGAACGACCAATGGGGCTGCCAGGCCGCGCCTTGCGCAATCCATTGCTTGATGACGGCTTTTTCCTCCTCCTTAAGCTGTTTGTGTGCCTTGGCCGGCGGCATGAGCTCATCGGGATCCGTGCTGATGAGCCGCTGGTACAGGGGACTCCGTTCAGGTTGACCCGCCACGACCGGCGCGCCGTGCTTCTCTCGGGGAGTGAAAAACGCCTCTTTGAGATCCAATCGCAAGCCGGCCTTGCGCGTTCCCGGATCCGGGCCGTGGCAGGCGAAACAATTGTCCGACAAAATCGGCCGCACGTCGCGGTTGAAGCCCACGGGGTTCACCGCCTTTGCCGTCGCCGCCAGCAGCCCCAGCCCCACCGCGCTGGCCGAGAGGAATCGCGATTTCGCCAGAGATTGCCCGAAGAGTGCCATCGTATTCAGTTTGACGTTAAACAAGTGCGCTTTCTTCGATGCGACGGACCACACAATTCTTGGCGCAACCCGGCACTCGTTTGTTTCGGCGAGGCATCCGGGTTGACGCGTGACTCGGTCACCGGAGTAGATCGTCGGGAGTCTCACACCGCCGGACCGACGGGATACTCGTGAGGACTCTCGTACCACCTTGTTTGCTGGCCTTCGGCCACACAATAGTGGATCGACAATGCGCCCAAGCCGTCGGGGAGCGACGACCCCTGTCAATGGTCCGGAGTTGGCGGCGTATCGAGGTAGAATTCCCAGGGGTACTCTTCGCGGTTCAACGGCACGGTCAGCGTGTCGCCGTTCACGCCGGTACCTTCCCGGGTGCTTCGCGAGCGGAATATCTTTCGCGAGATCACCGACCCATCCCGCTGGGTCCGCCAGGTCCAGCCTTCGTAATCCGTGTAGCTGGGTTCACCTTGCAGAGGAGCGACGCGCAGTCCGTGAAGTTGACAAACCGCATTGCCGGCCTGATTGCCACTGCCCAGTCGGAGAAACGCCGCGCGTTGCCAGGTGAACGGATGGAGATAAGAAAAGCGGTTGGTTTCGGCGGTTTCCTTCAGTTCCGCCTCCCATGTTCCCGCCTCCGGATTCTTGGGGTCCAGAAAGTGCATCGGTTCCTGGGTGCCGTTGGCGCGATTCCCCCACAGCGCCCACTGGTTCGGTTTGATGTTGGCCGGCGGGCGGCGCAATCCGGGGTCGTCGGGACAGACCAGCGCCTTTTCGTGGGAGAGCCAGGTCGGTCGGGCAATCAACCGGGAGAGCGTGCGTGGACGGCGTTTCGCCTCCTCGCTGTACATTTCCACCGCGTACGAAATCTGCCGGAGATTATTGCGACAGACCACCTGATTCGCCCGTTCCCGGGCCTTGGCCACGCCCGTCAAGAGCAGCGTTGCCAGAATGCCGATGGTGGCGGCGACGGTCAGCAGTTCGATGACCGTGAATCCCGCCCCAGCCGCCGGCCGGGCGATCCTGCGGCCAGATCGGGTGCAGGTGGATCGGCGTTTCTCCAGCGTCATGGGGAACTCAATATCCGAGCGAGGCCACCTACCCGGGAGGAACCGGGCAGCCCAAAGGATTGATGCGTTGGAAAGCTCATGAGCAACGGCAAGCTTGCTGTTTGGCAAGCTACAGACAGTTACCGGCGCTGTCAGCCCATTTCCGCAGTCGCAGATCCGTTCCGCGACGCCGTTGTCATCCCTGGCTTCGGTTGGGTCCAGACGTTGGACCCAACCGCTTGGCCCGGCCGTTCAGCCGATCAGAGCCAGCGCGGCCTCCGCCATTTTCGGACCGGTCAGTCCGTACTTGGCATAGAGTTCCTCGGCCGTGTAGGCGCTCTGCCCAAATTCGCCCGGAATGCCCAGAGTCTTGACACGATGGGCAATGCCGGCCTGGCTGAGCGCGTGACTGACGAGGGTGCCCATGCCGCCGATCACCTGATGATCTTCAATCGTCACCAAGCGTCCCCCGCAACGTTGCACGGCGGCACCAATCGTGGCCACGTCGACGCGATTGATGAACGGATTGTTGATGACCGTCGCCGATTTTCCCTGGGCCGCGAGAAGCTTGGCGGCCTCCAGCGCTTTGTTGAATAGCACGCCGCTGCCAATCAGGACCACATCAGTGCCGGTCTGGATCACCTGGGCTTTGCCCCAGGCATAGTTGGAGCCTTCCACCCAGCGGACCGGGTAGTTTTCACGGCCCACAAAGAAGAGCACGGATTCCCCGTCACGTCCGGCCGCACGTTCATCCGCGATGCGCCGGATCGCTTGATACATGAACGATTCGGCTTCCTCGGCACAACTGGGGGCGATGACAACGGTGTGTGGAATGGCCGCGGTGGCCGCGAAATAGGTCGTTGCCTGATGGGACGCGCCATCGGCGGCATCTTGAAAACCAACGTGCGAAAACATCGCAACGATGGGCGCTTGAGAAAGCGCCGCCATCGTCAGCGGCAAGTTGCCCTTGGTGACGCCGAACTGGCCGAAGGTGTCGACAATCGGAATGAATCCCACCTTGGAGAGCCCCGCCGCCGTGGAAATCATGTTGGATTCCGCGATCCCCACCTCCACGAAACGATCCGTGGCCTTTTGGAAGCTGCTGATCCCCGTGGATCCCTGGACGTCGGAACTGACGCTATACACGGGCAGTCCCTCTTGTGCGGCCCGCAGCGCCCCGGCGGCCAGACCGGCCTGGACCTTGTCCTTCTTGACGGCGGGTGCCGAGGGCGCGGCCGGATTGGCTGCGGCCGCGGCTGCCTTTACCTGCTTGGCAGCTTCCTTGGACTCCCAGTCGCGACGCAACGCCTGCGCCCAGGCCTTGAAATCGTCCGGCGCCTGTCCGCTGTAGATTTCTTCGACGAACTCCACGATCTTCTCACCATTGGCCAGCGGGAAGCCGTGGCCGCCGGCGCTGTTTTCCATGGTGCTCTTGACCCCGTAGCCTTTGATCGTCTTGATCCAGAGGCAAACCGGCCGGGTCGGATCGAGACGGGCGGCGGCAATCCCGCGCTCGACCGCGAGATAAACGGCCGCCAGATCGTGTCCGTTCGCCACTTTGATGACGTTCCAACCCAGGCCGCCCAAGGTCTCAAAGGTCGGCTGCATGGAGTACGCATCCTTCGTGATGCGTCCGGAAAGCTTGGTGTCGTTGTCCGAGAGCATCAGGACGAACGGATTCAAGCGGCCTTTCCCCGCCAGGCCGGGAATCGCGGCGAACGCCTCCTTCGCCTCGCCTTCCATGGAGGCGCCATCGGAGAGGAGGCAGACGGTGAGGCGATCCTTCCCAGCCAGCTTGTCCCCCAAGGCGAGTCCCTGGGCGACGGGCAGGGAACTCGATAGAGGTCCGTTGGAAACGAGGACGCCCTCGGGATTCAAATGCGACTCGCCGTGGCCGGTCAGTTTGCTGGCGATGGAACGAAATCCCTTGAGCGTCTCAAAAGACTGTCCGTCGAAACCGTACAGCGCGCGGATCGCATAAATCCCATTTTCCGCGTGGCCGGCGTCATTGACAAAATTGTAGGCCTCGTACCAGGCGCGTCCGGTCACGGCAAACATTTGCGCATGCAGCGCCGCGCTCATCTCGGCGAATGCGGCGGGACCGCCCCAATGGCAGGCAGCACCCCCGTTGACCGCATGGACGTCCATCAGCGCCACCGTCGCCCGGATGGCTCGCGGATCGGCGACCGTGACCTCCTGACCTGACAGATTGCGCACGCGCTGTGCGTGGCTGGGCGGAGCCGTGGGGGTGGGGGCGAGTTTCGCCTTGAGGGCTTGGGGTTTCAGCGGCGGAAGTTCAACCTTCGCCACGACAGAATTATCAGCAGCCATGTAATTGTGGTGTCGTTAACTATCTCGTGATCCGGCCAGTCCGCGGTTGCGGCAGCAACGGACCGCCAGCGTAGAAGGTGCCGCGGCGAGGGGAAGGCGGTTTTTTGCCGGTGTTCGAGGTGTTTGCTGAGGCCGACTAAGCGCCTGGTTGGCATTAAATGGAGGAATCGGAAGTTGACTGACAGGGGGACGGATCCGCTACGTTAAACCCTATATTTCACTCGATTGGATGGGAGTGGCAGAACGTTCGCCAGGGGGCGGCGCGTCGGTGAAATGGCACGAATGAATGATTTCAAATGGCTGGCAGTTGGGGTCGGGTTTATGGCCGTCCTCTGCTGGTTTATAACGGCTCCCGATCGGCGGTCCGCCCGGCATTGGTGGCGTCGCCGGGGCGACGGGCGGGAAAAACCTTGGGGCAAACTAATGCTGTCCCTGCTGCCTTGGACCTTGCTTCTGGCCGCTGGCGGACTCTGGGTGTGGGGCCTGTGGATTCCCAAGAGCTGAAGGTAGGGGTCGCTCGCGGGCGGAGGAATTTCATTCATCGCGTCCCTTTGTTCGACTGATTTTGCGCCCGCAACCTCCGTGGGCGGCGCCGGCGCACAGGCCATTTCCGTACGCACTCGCCGAGGGCCCGAAAGCTGTGGCCGTTCTTGCCTGGTTGACGTTGCGTCAATGAGGTTTACCATACCCGTTCATTTTTGGCGGCTTGCCCGCCGTTGTTACACTGAATTGAAGCACAAATACTGCGATTATGGCAAAAGCTCTGAAGTACGTCTATACGTGGGGAAATAACAAGGCCGATGGGGATGGGTCGATGAAGGCCCTGCTCGGTGGAAAAGGGGCCAATCTGGCCGAAATGACCCGCATCAGTCTGCCGGTGCCGCCGGGATTCACCATCACCACAGACGTCTGCACCTACTACTACGCCAACAAGCGCACGTACCCCAAGGAGCTCCAGGCCCAGATCGAAGGCGGCGTGGCCAACATGGAGAAGATCATGGGCACCAAGTTCGGTGACAAGACCGGCACGCCCCTGCTGGTCGCCGTTCGCTCCGGCGCCCGCGATTCCATGCCGGGCATGATGGATACCATTCTCAACCTCGGCTTGAACGATGACACCGTCCTGGCGCTGGTGCGGGCCACCGGCAACGAACGATTTGCCTGGGATTGCTACCGCCGTTTCGTCCAGATGTACGGTGATGTGGTCCTCGGCGTGCAAAAGCGCCCGGGTGAAGATCACGAGCCGTTTGAAACCGTCATCGAACACCTCAAGGAGGAAAAATACGGCAATCATGAAATCGAAGACACCAAGCTCTCCGCCCAGGACCTCAAGGAACTGATCGCCCGTTTCAAAAAGCTGGTGAAGGATCGCACCGGCAAGGATTTCCCGGCCAACCCCTGGGACCAGCTCAAAGGCGCCGTGGGTGCCGTGTTTGGTTCCTGGATGAACGACCGTGCGATGGTCTATCGCCGCAAGTACAACATCCCCACGGAATGGGGAACCGCGGTCAACGTGCAGGCAATGGTGTTCGGCAACACGGGCGACACCTCCGGCTCCGGCGTGGCGTTCACCCGCAATCCTGCGAATGGTGTCAAGGAGTTCTACGGAGAATTCCTCATGAATGCCCAGGGCGAGGACGTGGTCGCCGGCGTGCGCACCCCCGATCCGGTCATCAAGCTGAAGGACGTGATGGCGAGCGCCTACAAGGATCTGGACATCATCCGGCACACGCTGGAGAAGCACTTTAAGGACGTCCAGGATTTCGAGTTCACCATCCAGGATCGCAAGGTGTTCATGCTCCAGACCCGGAACGGCAAGCGGACCGCGATGGCCGCCTTGAAGTTCTCCATGGACATGTACAAGGAGAAACTCATTGATGCCGAGACGGCCGTGATGCGGAACCCGGCCGATCAGCTCGATCAGTTGCTGGCGCCGGTGTTCGACCTCGCCGATGCCAAGAAGGCACCGGTCATCGCGACGGGTCTCCCCGCCGGTCCGGGTGCGGCTTCCGGACGCATCTATCTGAATGCGGATCGTGCCGTCGCCGCGGCCGAGAAGGGCGAGCAGGTTTTGCTCGTCCGAATTGAAACCTCGCCGGAAGATCTGCGCGGCATGATTGCGGCCGAAGGCATTCTCACGGCGCGCGGCGGTGTCAGTTCGCACGCGGCGCTGGTGGCCCGTCAGATGGGCAAAGTCTGCGTCTGCGGGGCGGCTGCCCTCGAGGTGAACTACGACAAGAAGACCATCAGCGTCAGCGGTAAGACCTATGGCGAAGGGGACTTCCTTTCGATCGATGGCACCGCCGGCACAGTGTATGCGGGTCAGCTCAAGACGGCCCCGTCGGAAATCATCGCCGGTTTGATCAACGGCGACAAAGCCGCCCAAGCCACCGAGAAGTTCAAGAGCTTCAACCAGTTGATGAAATGGTGCCACCAATTCACCCGCATGGAGGTGCGGACGAATGCGGACAACCCGGAACAGACCCGCAACGCCGTCGCGTTTGGCGCCACCGGCATCGGTCTGACCCGGACGGAGCACATGTTCTTTGAGGGCGACCGCATCGATGCGATGCGGGAGATGATCCTGGCGGATACCCTGGAGGCCCGCGAAGCGGCCCTGGCCAAGCTGCTGCCGTATCAGCGCGACGATTTCCACGGTATCTTCAAGGCCTTGGAAGGTTATCCCGCGACCATCCGGTTCCTGGATCCGCCGCTCCACGAGTTCCTGCCTCATTCCAAGGAGCAGCAATTGGATCTGGCCAGGAAGCTGGGCATCCCGGTGGAAAAGATCATGACCCGGGTGCACGAGTTGCACGAGTTCAACCCGATGTTGGGCTTCCGGGGTTGCCGGTTGGGCATCAAGTATCCTGAGATCACGCGGATGCAGGCCCGGGCCGTCTTTGAAGCCGCCGCGCTGTGCATCAAGGCCAAGGTCAAGTGCAAGCCCGAGATCATGATCCCCTTGGTCGGCTTCAAGCGGGAACTCGACCTGCAGGTCGCCGTGGTCCACGAAGTGGCCAAGCAGGTGGAGGCGGAGAAGAAGGTGAAACTCACCTATTCCGTCGGCACCATGATTGAAGTGCCGCGCGGCGCCCTGACGGCGGATGAAATCGCCCAGACGGCAGAGTTCTTCAGCTTCGGCACGAACGACCTGACCCAGACCTGTCTCGGCATGAGTCGCGATGACTCCGGCAGCTTCCTCGCGCCGTATCAAGAGGCGGAAATCATGAAGAAGAATCCCTTCGCCTCGATCGACCAGACCGGCGTGGGTCAGTTGATGCAGATCGCCATCACCAAGGGGCAGGCCACCCGTCCTGGCATCAAGCTGGGCATCTGCGGCGAACACGGCGGCGATCCGGACTCCGTGAAGTTCTGCCACAAGCTGGGACTCACCTACGTCAGTTGTTCCCCGTTCCGCGTGCCGGTGGCCCGCCTGGCGGCGGCGCAGGCCGCCATCGAAGAGCGGCGCAAGACAGCCGCTGCGGCCAAGCCCGCGAAGAAGCAGAAGTAAGCCCGGGCGGCCGGCGTCGGCTGACGCCAGAGCTGCTGCCAGGGTGAAGCCGCGCTCCGGGGCGCGCTGAATTGATTCGGCGCGCCCCTTTTTCTTACCATCGCCATCCCCGATGCCGGGTGCGGCGGTGGGTGCCGATTGGAAAAAGCAGGGTCATTGTGGACTGGCGCCCCGCCTCCGGATGTTTCACGGTTGCTCACCCTGCGCCAGTGCAGGCAGGACATAAACATTACAAAAGGCATATCATGGGCTTGATGGATTATCTGCGCGGGCAGTTGCTTGAAATCATCCAGTGGGAGGACGACTCCCGCGACACCCTTTCCTGGCGCTTTCCGGATCAGGACAAGGAAATCAAGCGCGGAGCCCAACTCATTGTTCGGGAATCGCAGGTCGCACAGTTCGTTTATGTCGGGCAGTTCGGCGATACCTTCGCGCCCGGCAAGCACACGCTGACGACCGACAATATCCCGATCCTCAGCACGCTGAAGGGCTGGAAATACGGCTTTGAAAGCCCCTTCAAGGCAGACGTCTATTTTGTCAACACCCGCCTGTTCACCGGCAATAAATGGGGTACCAGCAATCCCATTATGTTGCGCGATTCGGACTTCGGCATCGTGCGCGCCCGGGCATTCGGAACCTACGACTTCAAGGTCGTGGATCCAAAGGTATTCCTGAAGGAAGTGGCCGGCACCGACAACCATTTCCGGCTCGATGAATTCAGCGATGCCATGCGATCGCGCCTGGTGAGCACGTTTACCGATGCTCTGGCCTCGGCGAAGGTTCCCGTACTGGATCTCGCCTCGCGTTACAGTGAATTGGGGGATGCATTGCTGCCCGTCCTGAATCCGATCCTGTTGCAGAAGTACGGCCTCGAATTGGGCAGTTTCATCATCGAAAATGTCAGTGTGCCGCCGGAAGTCGAAGCGGCCATCGACAAGCGCTCCAGCATGGGGGCCATCGGTAATCTGAACGACTACGTCAAATACCAGATGGCTGAAGGTCTGGCCAAGGGAGAGGGCGGGGGACCCGGCGGAGCGGTGACCCAATTTGCCATGGGCATGGCGATGGCGCAGCAGATGGGCGCGCAAGCGGGAGGCATCCTTGGTCAAATCACGCCCGCGGCCGGCAGCGTGCCGCCACCCCTCCCCACGGCGGGCACCGCGGCTCCGGCGGCGGCGCTCCCGGACCTGGTGGGTCCGGCGGAAGCGGCGAAGCTGCTGGGTGTCACGGAAGAGGACGTACTGGCCGCCCTGACTGACGGGTCCTTGAAGGGAAAGAAAATCGGTTCCGCCTGGCGCCTTTCCCGTGCGGCGGTGATTGAATTCCTGAAGAATTGAACCACGTCTCACGCAGGCAATCGCGTCACGCCCTGCCCGCCCCCGTTGGCGCGGCCTGGCATTTCCCGAATACATCCACCGGGACACTCGCTGCGCTACGGGTGATGGGTTGTGATCGCCAAGCGTGAAACGTCCGGGCTTTTCCCACCGATTGGCGATGGCCAGCCTGCTGTTGCTGTCCTTCAACCTCGTCGCCCGGGCGGAAGCGCTGATCACGGACATCGATGATCCCCCCCATAACTACCGGCAGCAGCCATTGCATGATCCGTTTACGACCCGGTTGCCGGATTTGATTTCCGGAAAGATCGCGCTGGATCGGACCAGCGAAAAGGCGTTTGTCGCGAGTCTGCTTCAGGCACTGGAAATCCCGGCGTCCTCCCAGATGCTGGTGTTCTCCACCACCAGCCTCCAACTCAGCAGGATTTCGCCGTCGAATCCCCGGGCGCTCTATTTTAATGAAGAGAGCTATCTGGGCTTTGTCCCGGGTGGACGCGTTGAAATCGTATCGATGGATCCTCAGTTGGGTGGCATTTTTTATATCCTCGATATCCCCCGGGAGGATCGGCCGCTGGCGGTGGAACGTTCGACCCGGTGCATGAATTGTCACGCCCGCGACGACACCGGCCAGGTTCCGGGGTTGGTGGTGAAGTCCGTGATTCCCGGTCCTGGGGGTGGGAGTTTGACGGCCTACCGGTTGGGAGCATCGGGTCACGGCATTCCCTGGACCGAGCGTTTTGGCGGCTGGGTGGTCACGGGCGCCGACGCCTTCACCAATCATCTTGGCAACCTGACCGGAGTGCTGGCGGGCGGAAAGTTGACGCACATTCCCAATCCGCCCGGGGCGCGGTTTAGCTTTTCGAGGTATCTCGCGCCAGAATCGGATCTCCTTCCTCAATTGCTCCACGAGCATCAGGTGGGCTTTGTAAATCGGGTGCTGGTGGGCACCTATCTGGCTCGCCAGAACTCAGCGACGAACACCGCGCCGGAAACGCTGGATCCGCAGGCTGAACTTGATGCGCAGGCCAGGGTGATCACCCGGTACCTCCTGTTCGCGGACGAGGTGCTGCTGCCTCCCGGTGGAGTCTCGGGTTCCCCCGCCTTTAAGGCCGACTTCGAGCGAACTCGGCGGGCTGACCCTGATGGTCGATCACTCAAGGATCTGGATCTGAAGACCCGGCTCTTTCGGCACCGCTGCAGCTATATGATCTACAGTACCGCCTTCGGGGGATTGCCGGCGCCGATGAAGCTGCGGATTTATCGGCGGCTCGCTGCAGCCCTGGATCCTGATCGGACGGATCCAGAGTTCGCCTATCTGCCCGTCGACGAGAAACGTTCCATCCGCGAAATCCTGCGGGCGACGCTGTCCGACCTTCCGGCCGGGTGGTGATACCGACACCCCCCCGGGCAATCGCGGGCGCAGGCGATTCACGCCGATGTCCGTCGCCACCCAAATGTCGGGGCAGACGGCATCGCCTGGCGACCTGACGCGCAATGCGAAACGGACGCCTTTTTGGGCGTCCGCGGGAAGGATTATGGAAGCCGAAAAAGGCTTACTTGCCGGTCACTTCCAACTTCTCACCGGCCGATTTCCAGCCGGAAATGCCCGCCGACATGTGCTTCACATTCTTGTACCCGAGCTTCTCCGCCTTGTTGGCCGCCGCCTGATAGGCCTTGCACGAAGGACCACCGCAATAGGCCACGATCAGTGTGTTTTTGTCCTTGGGTAACGCCTTGGCGAACTTGCCGTTGATGGCCTCGAAATCGAGCGCCGTCGGAACGTGTCCG
>JAYTHD010000433.1:0-2553 GCA_043732975.1 Verrucomicrobiota bacterium | reverse complement strand
CCTCTGCCCGGTGGAGCAAGGCTCTGACGAGCTATGCCGAAGGCCTGCTTGCAGTATTTCCTGACCCAAATCCAGCAACCTCAAGTTGCCCGGCACTCGCGAGGACTCTCGTACCACCCGTCGGCAATCGCAGCGCGATACCCGGACCGCTTTCACCCCAGGGCCTCCAACGCTTCCGCCATCGTGGTCAGGTGCGGAATCTGCAGAATCCCGCTGACGTAGCCCTGGGCGTCGCGTTCGACTTCCTTCTGGCACATGATCACCGTCTGCGCGTGCGGCACCATCACGCCGAGACGCTCGGGCGGGAAGGCCATCACGAGTTGCAGTTGGAAGACCCGCGCCAGCGCCAGGCAATCGTCGATGCCGTCGCCGGACAGCTTCGAAAACGCCTCGTCCATCACCACCAGACCCAATTGCTGGGAGCGGGTCGACGTCCGATCACCCCGGTCGTAAACCCGGCGGAAGGCGGCCAGCATCGAAATGAAAAACGGTGCCTGATTCTCGCCTCCGGAAAGGTTCCGCCCACTGCGGCCGAGAGAAATCGGAGGCGCGCCCGGTTTGTCGGCCGGCACCATTTCGAGGTCGTAGTGATGATAATTCCGGTAATCGAGCAAGCGCCGGGCGCGATCATCGCCGCCCTCGGGCGCGTCGACGGCGCGCATCAATTCCTCCTTGGCCCGCTGTACTTCGCCATCGACCAAGGCCGCGGCCAGTGGATCCGTGGGTTCCAGCCCCGACTCGAGCAAACGCCAGATTGCGCCGAAGCCGGCGGTGTCGCGCTTCTGACTGATGCGATAGCGGAATTTGCCGATTGGCTGGCTCAGGAACCCGTCCAGCAGGCGCACCGTCTGCTGCGCTTCGGTGATGCGGCGGTTGAGTTCACTGAGCACATTTTCCTCGAGACGCCGTTCCCAATCCTGCTTGCGATCCGCCGCCAGTTGACGGGATTTTTCCAATTCCACCGTGTCGAGCACCCGCAACCGCTCGGACCACGCGTCGTTGCGTTCTTCCTCGGCGGGGAATTCGTGCTGGTACTCGGGATGCCGCAGTTGTCCCTGCGCGTCGCGGGCGGTCGCCAACGACAACCGTTCCTGACGGCGACGTTCCTTCGCGATGTTGGCGTCGCCCTGGGCCGCGGTGGTCTGACGCACGACCTCGCTGAGACAATCCGTCCACTTGGGGAACTCCGCGCGGAATCGATCGCGATACCGGTTCAATTCCACCGTCACCAGCCCGGAGAATTGGCGCCCCAATGCCACCCGGCTGGCTTCCACGTTGAGACGCACCGACTTGATTTCCTCCATTGCCGCTGCCATGCCCTCGCGGTGCGGTTTGCATTTGAAGCCAAAATCTTCGTTCGATTTCAGCAAGCCGCCGATCTTCAACTTGAGTTTGTGCTCGTGTTCCTCGAGCAGGCGCAGGCGCTGCTGCCGGGCCTCGCGCTCGGGCGTGAGCAGCAGGTTCAACGTCTCGCGCGCCCGTCCCAGTTCACGCTCCAACTCGGGCAATTGCGGCAATTCGGACGAACGATCCGGCAGCGTCGCATCGCCCAGGCCACCCTTGCGGCCCGTATCCAGCCAGCTCAGGACATCGCCCAGGCGCAGTTTGAGCGCATCGTATTGTGATCGAACCTCCCCCTGCTCCTTCAATTTCGCCAAGCGCATCCGCTCCAAGCCCTCGCGGCCGAGCGTCAATTCCACCGTCCCGGCCGGCTTCATCCGCCGCCGCAATGGTGCCTGCTTGAATAGGCCGTCGGGCGTAATGGCGCGGCCCGCCGTACACTTTTCCAAATCGTCCACCGTTTCGACGCACTGCACGTCGCCCAGCAAATGCTCCACGTAGGCCCGGGCGATCGGATGGGTGACCGTGACCTTGCTGGAGAGCGAACCTTCCCGCGGTGTGGTGCGCAGGTCGCGGGTTTCCGAAGGATTCAACAGTGACTCCGGTTCCCGGCCTGGCGCGACGCGGCGCAAGATCTCCAGCGCCTCGCGATACTCGGCGGGTTCCGTGACCACCAGCGCCCAGCGATTGCGTCCGAGGATCAGCTCCAGCGCCGTCCACCAACGTTCCGCCTCGGGCTTCACTTCGACGAGCCGGCCGAGTTGTTCCACGCGGTCGCCCAGCTTCTGGTACACCGCCTGAAAAACCGGAAAGGCGCCCGGCGTCTGGCCCTTGGAAAGATTTTCGAGGTCGGCCACCAACTGTTGCAACCGGCCTTCCGCCGCCTTGATCTCCTGCTTCAACGGCTGAACCAGGCCTTCAATAGCGACCCACATTTCATTGAAACGTTCCGCCAGCCGGGTGAGGGCCGAGAGACGTTCGGCATCGGTGCCGGCGCGCAGATGGACCAGCAGTCCGTCGTCCACCTCCAGCGCTTCGGGCAAGCCTTCCAGCGACAACGACGCCCCGTGTTTGAGCCAGTGCGTCCAGCGATAATGCCGGTCGTCGAGCCGCTTCTGCATCGATTGCCGAGCCTCCCGCAAACTGGCGACCCGGCCCGTCAGTGCTTCCACTTGTCGCTGCTGTTGGTCAATCTTCGCGCCCTCGGGATCC
>JAYTHD010000432.1:0-7623 GCA_043732975.1 Verrucomicrobiota bacterium | reverse complement strand
CTCCGCACCGTTCGCGGTGCGGCCCCGTTGAAGGAAGGTCACCATCACGGGGTTTCGTTCCACCTTGACCAATCTCCGCACCGTTCGCGGTGCGGCCCCGTTGAAGGTTCCGCGTCGGCGATCAGGTTCCATGCGACCGAATCATCTCCGCACCGTTCGCGGTGCGGCCCCGTTGAAGGGCGCCACCGCCGCACGGGACTGCTCCTGAAGGGCCGCATCTCCGCACCGTTCGCGGTGCGGCCCCGTTGAAGGCGGGGAAGCTCGAGCAAGCGTACGGGCGCACGACGGATCTCCGCACCGTTCGCGGTGCGGCCCCGTTGAAGGGAGACGTTGAAGCTCGCGGTGTATTGATCGACCGTGATCTCCGCACCGTTCGCGGTGCGGCCCCGTTGAAGGAGCGCGTTGGTATCGAGGTTCCAAGTCGCCTTGATCGGATCTCCGCACCGTTCGCGGTGCGGCCCCGTTGAAGGTCGCCTCCGTTGTCACCCTGCCCCATGTCCACCCGCACATCTCCGCACCGTTCGCGGTGCGGCCCCGTTGAAGGCTCCATTTCGGTCCCTTTCCAGTTCTGCCATTGCCGATCTCCGCACCGTTCGCGGTGCGGCCCCGTTGAAGCTCAACGGAGAAGTAGTCACGGTAGAGGTAGAAGCCATCTCCGCACCGTTCACGGTGCGGAGAGAGCAGTGGGGGACCTTGGGTTTTCCGAGGAAACGTACCTTGTCGGGACTCTTCCCCTGACCCCATCCGTCGGTCGGGGATGGCCCCGGCGGATCCCGTGCCGGGATGGGCGTCGGGGTGCACGCCCGGTCCGGCTCAGATCGTCTGCCGAGCCGGCAGTCCGGAGTTCCGTTCTCCACTCGCCCGCCGCGCCGATGGCCGCCCTCGCACCACCCTCCGGCGGCAGTTGGAAGATTCTTGTGCCACGCCACGGGCGGGCTTCTTACCGAAGCTCCTTGCCGACCCGCCTGCCTTCGCGGAGTTTGCGGAGCGTCGCGAACCCCGGGCGCAGGTGTTGGGAATCGTGGCATCGGAGTCGGTCGGAATCTGCCCGGCAAAACCAACTCAACCCTCGTGCCGACGGGTTCCGGATTTATGAAAAGGACTCTTTATCGTTTTTGGGCGGCGTTTGGAGGCTGGGCGCTCCTCGTCTGGCTCGCCGCCGCGCAAGTGCCCCAGTGGATCAATTTCCAGGGGCGGGTGGCGGTCAACGGGGTGCCGTTCACCGGGGTGGGTCGATTCAAGTTTGCCTTCGTCAATGCGGATGGCAGCGCGACGTACTGGAGCAATGACGGCACCAGCGTCGCCGGTAGTCAGCCCACGGGTGTCGTCACGCTACCGGTCGCCCGGGGGCTGTACTCGGTGCTGCTGGGGGACACGACGCTGCCGCAAATGACCGCCGTTCCGGCAACTGTTTTTGCCAACAGCGACGTGCGTCTGCGGGTGTGGTTCAACGACGGAAACACCGGATCGCAACTGCTCACTCCGGATGAACGCGTGGCGGCGGTGGGCTACGCCATCGTGGCCGGCACCGCGACTGCGGCCCAGACGGCGGTGGTGGCCCAAAGTGTGGTGGATGGGGCGATCACCGCGGCGAAGCTGGCGCCGGGGGCGGTTTCCCAATTGGGAACCCCGGACGGAGCCAACCCCAGTGCACTCCAGGTGGACAATTCCGCCCGCGTGGGCATCGGAACGTTGACGCCGACGGCGAAGCTGGACGTCGCCGGGGTGGTCCAGGCCGACAGTTTTACCGGTTCCGGGGCCAACCTGACTGGATTGAACGCGGCGAATATCACGATCGGCATTCTGCCCGTTTCCGTGATTGCGGATGGGACGCTGCCGGGAGTCAAATTGACGGATGGCACGATCCCGGGCGCGAAGTTGGCCGAGGGCACCCTGACCGGTGCCCAGGTGGCCGACAATTCGATTCCGGGCAGCAAACTGGCCGATGGCACCGTCGGGGGTGCCAAGTTGGTCGATGGGACGATTACCGGGGCGAAGCTCGCGGCGGGCACGGTGGGCGGCGCGCAACTGGCCTCGGGGTTGACCCTGGCCGGCACCACCACCGGAACGTTTAGAGGCGATGGCTCCCAACTGACCGGAGTTGTCGCCCAGACGTCGCTGGCGCCGCCCGGCATGGTATTGATTCCAGCGGGCGCCTTTACGATGGGGAACTCGATGGCGGCGGATACGGACATCACGGATGCCGTGCCGGTCGCGGTGAATGTGTCGGCCTTTTTCATGGGAGTGAACGAGGTGAGCTGGAGCGAATGGCGGACGGTACTGTTGTGGGCCACCAGCCACGGTTACAGTTTTGCCAACGCCGGGGTGGGCAAAGCGTCCAATCATCCGGTTGAGGGGGTGGACTGGTATGACGTGGTGAAGTGGTGCAATGCCCGTTCGGAGCAGACGGGCCGGGCGCCCGTTTATTTCACGGACGGGGCGTTCACGACCGTTTATCGGACCGGAGAAGTGCCGGTGTTTGCCCGGTGGACGGCGGGTGGGTATCGGCTGCCGACGGAAGCCGAGTGGGAAAGGGCGGCCCGCGGTGGGTTGAGCGGACAGCGGTTTCCCTGGGGGGACAGGATTGAGGAGAACCTGGCGAACTATTACGGAGCCACGGTTAACATCTATGACTTGGGGCCGAACGGCTACAACCCTGCGGCGAGTGCCAGCGGAATCCCTCCCTACACCAGTTCATCGGGGGTGTTTGCGGCGAATGGTTATGGGTTGAATGACATGGCCGGCAACGTATTTGAGTGGTGTTGGGATTGGTACACGGCGACCTATGCCGGTGGTACCGATCCGCACGGCCCCGCCTCGGGCCTCAATCGGGTGCTCCGCGGCGGGGGGTGGGACGATTTTGGACGGGATTGCCGGGTGGCGTTCCGACTCAGTTACACCCCGGTATCCCTCAGTGCTTTTCTGGGCCTGCGGGTTGTGTTGAATGTCGGACCGTGAGCCCGGTGCGACGCGGCGCTCGCCGGGGAAGGTGGCCTGGCGTCCCCGGGGAATTGTTCGCGCGAGCCATTTTGCGGTGATTTCGGAGGCTTGAGCCCAGAATCCCACTTGCCGGACGTTTCACTGGCCTTTAAACCCTGCGCACTTCGATCCGGCGAGGCCGGTCGGGAACCGATTTGATCGGTGGGCAGAATTCAAAGCGCAAATTCACGATCGTTCTCATGGCGTACACCACTTGCAGCGTCCCGCGCGGCGGGAAAATTGGATTGATTCAAGGCAAACTTCAGGTCCCGGCGGACCCGATCATTCCCTTCATCCGGGGTGACGGCACCGGGCCCGACATTTGGGCGTCCAGCGTCCGTGTGCTCGATGCGGCCGTCGGGAAGGCCTACGGCGGCAACCGCCGAATTGCGTGGATGGAGGTTTTCGCGGGCGAAGAGGCTTTCAAACGGTTCAACAACTGGTTGCCCGATGACACCGTGGACGCCTTCAGGGAGTTTTTCGTCGGGATCAAGGGACCGTTGACCACGCCGGTGGGCGGTGGCATCCGGTCGCTGAATGTTGCGCTGCGGCAAATGCTCGACCTCTACGTCTGCCTGCGGCCGGTGCAGTATTTTCAAGGGGTTCCCAGCCCGGTGAAGCGGCCGGAGGCGGTGGATATGGTGATCTTTCGGGAGAATACCGAAGACATTTATGCCGGCATCGAATACGCCGCCGGTACGCCGGAAGCGCAGAAACTGCTGGATTTCATCGCCCAGAATTCACCGAAGGATTTCAAGAAGATCCGCTTCGGCACGGTGGCGGCTGCCCAGGAATTCTGGGCCGCCGTCGGCATTCCCGGATTTCCGTCGGACGTCCGCGTCGGCATCGGCATCAAGCCCGTCAGCTATTCCGGCAGCGTGCGCCTGATCCACAGCGCCATCAGTTACGCCATCAAGAACCAGCGCAAGTCGGTGACGCTGGTTCACAAGGGCAACATCATGAAGTTCACCGAGGGTGGCTTCCGGGATTGGGGTTACCAGACGGCCAAGGAATACTTCGGCGCCGTGGAAATCGACGGCGGACCGTGGTGCCGCATCCCCGAGGGCAAACCCGGTGCGGGCTTGGTGATCAAGGACAGCATTGCCGACATCACCCTGCAACAGGTGCTCACGCGCCCGACCGACTTCGACGTCATCGCGACGTTGAATCTCAATGGCGATTACCTGAGCGACGCGCTGGCCGCGCAGGTGGGCGGCATCGGCATCGCTCCCGGTGGTAATATTAATTATATCACCGGCCACGCGATTTTTGAAGCCACCCACGGCACCGCGCCGAAATATGCGGGCAAGGATGTCGTGAATCCCGGCTCCGTGGTGCTGAGCGGAGAGATGATGCTGCGGCACCTGGGCTGGATCGAGGCGGCCGAGCTGGTGCTGAAAGGCTTGAATGGCGCGATCGGCAGCCGGCGGGTCACCTACGACTTCGCCCGCCTGATGGAAGGCGCCACGGAGATCAAGTGTTCCGCGTTTGGTGACAACATCATCGCCCACATGTAGGCGACCGATCCCTGCCTGATTTTTTCAAGCGGCCGGATTCATAAGAGTCCCGCCGTTTTTTCTTGTCTTCTCAAGTCCGACCCTCGGCTGGCAGTTGTCCGACGACCGGAGTCGTCGACGGGAGCTGCCGGCGCCGGCGCCAGAACGAAAAGTCTGGAATCTACCCGATCACGGGACACCGATCGCGGCGCGGATGCGGACTACTGTCTCCAGAATGGGACGAAGTTTGTCGATTGGCAGCATCGATTGCGAATCACTGGCCGCACGACCGGGTTCGGGATGGACTTCGATGAACAAACCGTCGGCCCCGGTGGCGGCCGCGAAACGCGCCAGGGTGGCAATTGATTCCGGATCGCCGCCGGTGATGCCGGTGGTCTGATTGGGCTTCTGGACACTGTGGGTGCAATCCATCACGACCGGCCGACCGTGTTTCTTCAGGCGCACCAGTGAAGTCGCGTCCACGATCAGATCCTGATAGCCAAAGGTGGTGCCACGTTCGCAGAGCCAGATCTTTTCGTTGCCCGTGCTCCGGACTTTTTCCACCGCAAAACCCATGGCCTCCGGTGACAGGAACTGCCCCTTCTTGATGTTCACCGTGAGGCCCGTCTTTCCTGCGGCAATCAGGAGATCCGTCTGCCGGCAGAGGAACGCGGGGATTTGCAGGTGAGTCACGTACTTCGCAGCCAGTGCCGGGTCGCCGCTTTCATGGACATCCGTGAGTGTTTCCACGCCTAAATCGCGGCCGACGTCGTGGATGATCCGGAGTCCGGCTTCGTCGCCGATGCCTTGAAAACTGTCGACCCGCGTGCGGTTCGCCTTCTTATAACTCGCCTTGAAAATGTAGCGGATGCCCAGTTCGTCGCAGAGCGCCTTCACGGTGCGTCCGATCTGCAGCGCCGTTTCCGGATCCTCAATCACGCAGGGGCCGGCAATCAGGAAGAAACGATTCATAGTTCTTTGGCCTTCTGGCCGAGGTAACCGCTGTGGTGGCGCTTTGCATACTCCGCCTTGTTGAAACCGATTTTTTCCATGAGCGCCACGATCAGGAGGTCCCCCAGCACGGTCATGACGGTCGTGCTCGTCGTCGGGGTCAGTCCGAGCGGGCAGATTTCCTGCGGATTGCCTGTACTCAGAATGATCGTGGCGGCCCGGGCGAGTTCGGAGTCGCGATGGCCGGTCAAGGCGATGGCGGGAATATCCGGGACGAGTTTGCGGGCCAGCGTCTGCAATTCTATAATCTCCCGTGTTTTCCCGGAATTCGAAACCAGCAGGAGCAGGTCGTTGGGCTGGAGCAGGCCCAGATCCCCGTGCTGGGCCTCACCCGGGTGCAGGAACACTGCGGGTGTACCGGAGCTGCTGAACGTGGTCGCGATGTTGTGGCCGATTTGGCCGGCCTTGCCGATACCGCTGACGACCAGCTTGCCACCCCGCTGGTGGACGTGCCGATGAATCAGATCGACTGCCGCCACCAGATGGTGGTCCAATGGAATATTTCGAATGGCCTCAATCTCGCGGTCGACGAGTGCTCTTAACCGTTCCGGAGTCGTGGGGGCAGACATCGTGTGGCCGCTTTGGCTCGTGGGCTCAATCATTCGCCGGGGACGCGGGAAATCCGGGCGCCGAGTTTTTCCAGCTTGGCCTCCATTCGTTCATAGCCACGGTCCAGGTGATAAATCCGGTGGACCTGCGTGGAATGGCGGGCGCAGAGGCCGGCGATGACCAGGGCGGCGCTGGCCCGCAGATCGGACGCCATCACGGGCGCGCCACTCAGGGGACGTCCGCCTTTGACAATCGCGCTCGGACCTTCGATGGAAATATCCGCGCCCAGGCGCATCAGTTCGGCCGCGTGCATGAATCGGCTTTCAAAAATGCGCTCGGTCAGGATGCTCGTGCCCGGTGCCAGGCAGAGCAGGGCCATGAGCTGGGCCTGCATGTCGGTGGGAAAACCCGAATAGGGCATGGTGGTAATGTCGACGGGGCGCAAGGCCCGCGGCCCGCGAATGGTCAGCGCACCCTGCGTGCGATCCACTCCGACGCCCGCCTCTCGGAGCTTGTCGAGAACGGCCCCCAGATGATCGAGCCGGGCTCCGCGAAGGGTCACTTCACCGCCGGTGGCCGCCGCGGCGCAGGCAAACGTGCCCGCTTCAATCCGGTCCGGGATCACTTCGTGTTCCGCCCCGTGCAGTTCCTTGACGCCGGTAATGGTGAGGGTCGGGGAGCCGATCCCCTGAATCTTGGCGCCCATGGCGATCAGGAAATTGGCCAGATCGACCACCTCCGGCTCACAGGCCGCGCTCTCGATGACGGTGACGCCTTCCGCGAGCGTCGCTGCCATCATGATGTTGGCGGTGCCCAGCACGGTCGGCCCGGAACGGCCGCCCAGGAAAATCAGATTGCCCTGTAACTGCGGCGTGTTGCAGCGCACGTAGCCGGCGTCGATGGTGATCTCCGCCCCGAGCGCTGCCAATCCCTTGAGATGCAGATCAATGGGCCGGGTGCCAATGATGCAGCCGCCGGGCAGTGATACGGTGGCCTGACGCAGGCGGGCGAGCAGGGGACCGAGAATGCAGATGGAACCGCGCATCTTGCGGATGAGATCGTAGTCACCGAAGCCGCGAATGGCGCCGCAACGGAGGGTGATGGAACCGTCGACAAATGTGACCTCCGCGCCAAGCGAGCGGAGGATTTTCACCATGAAATCGACGTCCGACAAATTGGGCACCCGCCGGATGACGCACGTCTCGGACGTCAACAGGGCGGCAGCGAGAATCGGGAGCACGGCATTTTTGGAGCCACTGATCTGCACCTCGCCGTGCAGAGGAACTCCACCTTCAATGAGAAAACTATCCACTCCACCGAACTTCAAGACTGCACGCCCTCGGTCAACCGATTCTCCCCAAAACGGCATCACCGCCCAGCAAACACAAAAATAAAGTGACAGGCTCATTATTATTGACGATTTTACAATGCCGGGTAGTTTGCTGGCACAATGCGATTGGCGCGGATCAAGGTGACGGGGGCAGCAGCGGTGTATCACTGCATCTCCCGGGTGGTCGGCGGGCAAATGCTGCTCACCGACAGCGGCAAGGAGAAGCTCGTGCACATCCTCGGCAAATTGGCGGACTTC
>JAYTHD010000431.1:0-14393 GCA_043732975.1 Verrucomicrobiota bacterium | reverse complement strand
GTCGTCCGCGCTACGGGTCGCCGGGCGCAGGTGGTGGCGGACGGCGTGCGCTGGTCCGGGTTGAAGATCCACGCGCGCAAAGTCCCGCTCGTCGCCGATCTGGAATTGCACGTCTCGCCGCGGGGCTACGTTGGCCTGTGCCGGATCGGCGGGGACTCGGTGAACGTTTGCGGTTTGTTCCGCCCACCCGCGGGAAATGACGGCGGGGAAAAACTCGGACGCGAACTGTTGCGGGGTCCGCCCGGCTCGCCTCTGCGCGCGAGGCTCGCGGACGCGGAGTTCGCTGCCGATTCGTTTTGCGCCGTTGCCGGACTTGCCCTGCGGCCGCAGCGGGCGAGCACGCACGAGGAAATCTGTGTGGGCGACGGCATCACCATGATTCCACCGGTCACCGGCAACGGGATGTCCATGGCGTTTGAATCGGCCGAGATCGCATTGGTGCCGCTCCTCGCCTGGAGCCGCGGTGAACGATCCTGGAATGACACCCACCGAACCATCGCCCGCGCCTGTGACCTCGCTTTTGCCGGGAGGTTGACGTGGGCCAAATGGCTGCAAAACATCGTTCTCACGCCCTCGTTGCAGAATCCTTTCATTGGGCTCGCCGATCGGAGCGATTGGCTCTGGCGATTGGTCTTTGAGCGAACGCGCTGATGCCGGCAACGGCGCCTGCCGGATGCGGCGGGTGCACGCCTCCGGGATTCGCCCGGCTAATCCAACTTCAGCGGGACGGTGGTGTCGCCCCGCAGGGCCTTGGAATAGGGGCAGGTCCGGTGCGCCTCCTCCATGATGCGTTGCGCCAGGGCGGGATCGCTCCCGGGCAATTGCGCATGCAACTCCACTGCCAGTCGGTAGCCGCCCTGATCATCCTCCATCAGGGTGACGATTGCCCGCACCAGGGAGGTGCCGGCCATAGTGCCGAGTTTTCTGGCCGCATTCCCCAAGGCGCCGTGGTAACAGGCCGAATAGGCGCCCGCAAACAGCAACTCGGGACTCGGGCCACGCTTTTCGATTCCCTTCTCCAAGGGATTCCCCAACGTGACATTCAACAACTGGTCCGGCGAATGGACAGAGCCGGAACGTCCTCCCTTGGAAATCGCCTCCGCAGTGAATAATATTTTCATAAAGGAGGCAGTCTATACGACCTGCCGGACGGTGCGTATGGGGTATTACCCGAACGCCAACGGCGGCGACTCCGGCACACGCATCCACGCCGGTGTCGCACCTTGGTTGGTCGAGCTGCGATGGATAAAGGCTTGAAGTGGGTTCTTCGGCCGCCGCCATGGGTCGAAGGAAACCTGAATTTGCCCCCCCGCATCGCGAAACGCCGCCCGGCGCGGCCGGGCGCTCCGCAGCGTGCCTTCGACGAACTTCACCGTGTCCTCCAAAAGATGATCCAGGGGATTTTCATCACCCGCCGTTTGCACCCGTCGGCTCCATCACTTTCAGGGGGCATCCCGGGGCGCTCTCGACGAGGCGTCCGCGTCCCGTACCTACCAGGCGCGTGAGAGGAGGAGTCCGACGGAATGGGTGTCGGCCATGACGGACACGTCCCAGCCGTGGTACGGACGGGTGAAGAGGTAGCTGCTCAGGATGCCGATGCCGGCGCCGACGATGACATCCTCGGGGTGATGTTGATTCGATTCCACACGGCTGTACGCCACCCATGAGGCCGCCGCATACGCCGGGACGCCCCATTCCCAGCCATAGCGTTTCCGCAGGAATTCCGCGGAGCTGAAGGAAATGGAGGTGTGTCCGGAGGGCATCGAATAGTGCCCGCCGCTGGGTCGCGTGGTGTCGAGGCCGTATTTGAGCGCGTAGGTGACCCCGAGGGTCAGTGCCGCACTCTCCACAAACTGGAGCGTTCCCCGGCGATCCCACAGACGCCCGTCGTCCTCGTTCCGATGCCCGATGGTGGCGCCGATCGCCAACGCCGGCAGTGCAAACTGAAGGACGTCGCCCGATGTCTGGATGGCCTCGGCTGCGGTCACGTGCGTGACGATCAGGCCGGCGCTGAGCATCAGGCCCAGGGAGTGGCACGAGAGGGAAACTGGGAGGGGGCGCGGTGGATTCATGGGGAATGCTTCGATGGGTTCTCAGAAAGTGGTCGTCCGGGAGCGGCCGGCGCCCGGTTGGGGGCAGTGAATTCTCGGCGCAATGTGGCCTGCCCCATCGGATATTCGATGATCCAGACCTGATCGAAATCCTTTCCCTTCCACGCCGGAATCGGCGACGTGACCCCGAGCGCCCGCGCCAGATCCGGCAGGGATTCATGCACCCAGCAGATGACGACTGTTTGTCCGGCGTATTGCTTCCGCACCTGGGCGGCCAGCGCCGCCACCTCTTCACTCGGATGGGGCATCAGAATGGGCTGGCCCAATTTTGCCGCCAGGGGTTCGAGCGTTTCGCCGGGGCGCTGGCTGGGATGATGGTGCGTGGGATGGGGAGCCAGGAGGGCAGCCGGCGTTGCCCCGCCCAACGGGCCGTCGGGCCCGGTCAAAATTGCGGCCCAGTTCTGCGCATGCTGCCGGCCGGCTTTCGACAGGTGCGGGTCCGATTCGTCGCCCGGCTTCTCCGCGTGGCGGATGATGACCACCCGGACCGGGTCCGCGGAACGCCCGGGCACGATCGAGGCCATCCGGGTGGATCCCGCCGAACTGCATCCGACCACACACAACAATCCGACCGTTCCCAGCAGAAGGCGCAGCCCCGTCCAAGGCGAAATCGTCCGCGACGGCGGAAGGGCACCAGGCGGGAGCGACGGCCTTGTCGATCGAACCTCGGGAATCACACGGTGCCTGCGGGAAATATTTTTCATTCGGCGGCAACCGGCACGCTCAGGGACCCAGCTAGGCTTGTCGATTCGCAAAAGCGGTGCAAGGCAATCTCCGGCTCAAAATTGCCTCCGATCGGACTTTATATCGTGCAGGTCTGTGGTGCGGCCGGTGAGACGTTCCAAGCGGCGTTGGCCCGACTCCGCCAGCAGGGCGCTTATGGTCCGAAGGACCACCGGAAAATCCAGCGGCTTCTCCAGCAGGGCACCAACGCCGGCGCCGAGCGACGTGAAAAGTTGATTGGGCTTGGCGGTAATGATGATAACCGCCAGCACGGGGTCGCGGGTCGTCAATTCGGCAAAGATGTCCCAGCCACCCTTGCCCGGCAGGTTTAGATCCAGGAGGACCAGATCGATGGGCTGTGCGGCCGCCGCGGCCAGGGCCTCCTCACCGCTCGCCGCGGTGCGGACCTGATAACCTTCCGCCAACAGGACGCGCCCGATCATTTCGCGCACCGCGGCATCGTCATCGACCAGCAGAATGGTTTTCGCCGGCGCCTTCCGGGCGGTGGTCTGGGATCTCATGGGTCTAACCATTGCTGGAGGTGGACTGCTGGCGCGGCAAATAGGCGGTCCGAAATTGCGGATTCGCCAGACGGCGGGTGCGTTGGCTGACGGTCTCCAGGACGAGTCTCCGGATGGCGTCGAGGAGGACCGGGAAATTCAACGGCTTCTCCATGAGGGCATCCACGCCCAATTCCTCCGCCTTTACATATTGGTTGGGTCGCGCGGTGATGATGATGACGGGCAGGAGCGGATAGGCGGCGGTCATGAAACGGAAGGCGGACCAACCCTCCCGCTGGGGCATGTTGAGGTCGAGCAGCACCAGGTCCGGCGAATGGGCCACAAATTTCGCCCCGGCTTCGTCGCCATCTTGCGCGAGGACGACTTCATAATGCTCGGCCTCGAGGAGCCGTCCCAGCATTTCGCGCACTCCGGGGTCGTCGTCCACCAGGAGGATCCGCTTCAGCGGCGCCTGGGTGGAGGTCAGGTGGTCGAGAACGGCCCGGGTCCGATCCGGCGGATCCGTTCGCAAGGCGGCCGGACGAAGGCCGGCGTCCCCCGCTGTGGGTAAAGGCCAGCGGGAGGACGAACCGATCGGCGTCGGACCCGAGCGCATGCCCGGGCGATCGTCATGGCGTGTTCCCCGGGCCGGGGGAACGGGTCGTTGCCGGAAATCGGGCACCGGCGGCGGCGGCCGCGGTCCGTCCGGGTCCGGGCGCCGACGCAACCCCGGATCTGCCCGACGAAGGAACCCCCAGCGAGTTCCCGGAGCTCTTTTCAACGGAGTCATTTCGCGCACAAGGAGAACGAAAGCATGAGCCATGCCACGGCTCGCACGATTCCTGCAGCACGTGGTTTCAAGCCGCGTGGGCGGCCAAAAGTGCCGGCGGCGCCACTCCGGTGGTCAGCCACTGACCTGAGCGGGTCATTTGATTGTCACCTGAGTATGAAGCAGCACGTCCGATTCCGAGTCTTGGGCCTCATCGCGGCCATGCTGTTGATGGGCCTGGGGGTGGCCTTCCTGACGGTGAAGTCGCAGTGGCAATCCAGCGAGGTGCGCACGAAATTGCGGCGGATCGATTCGGAGGGCTTTCAAGTGGCGGACAAATTCAAGCATTCTTTGCGGGAGCTGAATGAGTTGCTCTTTCACTATGGCCGCTCCCACATGGCGCCGGACGTCGCCGCCTTCAGTCAGGCCAGCGATGAACTGAACACCTGGATCAACGAGCAGAAACCCAAGCTCAACTCGCTTCAGGAGAAGGCCTGTCTGGAACAGATCGACACCGCCTACGACGATTATCTGCGGGTTGCCCGGCAGTTGTTGATCCGATTGCAGGCCATCGGGGAAGCCAGCGCCTCGGTTGACGAATATGTCGTGCTGCGGAAGGAGACCCAGCGGTTGTCGGATCTCGGCGAGAAACTGAGCCGCGCGCATCTGAACTCCCGCGATCAAATCCTGGCCGAGGTGAACAGCGCCTTCACCACGTTGCGGGTGCTGGTGCTGATTGCCCTGGGGCTGCTGTTTATGTTCGCGCTTTCCCTCGGATTCGCGGTTTATCGGGACTTGATCCTGCCGCTGCGCCTCAAGCTGGTGGAGAGCGAAAGCCTGCGCGAGCGCCAGGAGAAGCTCGTCTCGCTCGGTGTGCTCGCCGCCGGTGTGGCCCACGAGATTCGCAATCCGCTGACGGCCATCAAGGCCGCCCTGTATCTCCAGCAGCGGCACCATCTGCCGGGCTCACAGGAAGCCAGCGACGGCAAGATCATCGATCGGGAAATCCTGCGTCTCGAGCGGATCGTCAACGACTTTCTCTTCTTCGCCCGGCCCGGGGATTCGAAGCTGGCATGGATCAAGGCCGATGGCCCCGTGCGGGAGGTTCACAGGCTGCTGCAACCACAACTGGCAAAGGCGGGCATCCAGCTCACCCTCGGCGAATTGCGGCCGCTGTCGATCCATGCGGACGAGGAACAATTGAAGCAGGTGTTGATCAATCTCGTACGCAATGCCGTGGAGGCGATTGAGAAGAACGGGGTGGTTCGGATGCGTGTCCGGATGGAGCGGAAACGGTTGCATCGCCAGGACGTGAATGCGGCGATCCTGGAAGTGGAGGACAACGGCAAGGGAATTCCGGCCGACGTGCAGAAGCGCCTTTTTGATCCTTTCTTCACCACCAAGGAAACCGGCACCGGCCTTGGTCTGTCGATCGCCTCGCGCATCGTGCAGAGCCATGGTGGCGTATTGGAATATCAAACCACCCCGGGATACGGCTCGACCTTTGGAGTCCTCCTGCCGACCGGTGGCAACCCTCGGTAAACCCTGCCCACTGAACCCACTTCCCGCCGCCTGATCGAAGAGGATTCCGGCATCGCTGAAACCCTGCAACGGGTGCGGGCGGACGAAGGCGATCGGGTCGCGGTCGAGCCCCGGGGCGATGCCGGCCTGGCGCGCGCGGCGCAGGACACCTTTCAGGTGGTCCTCACGGATCTGAAGGTGCCGGGGTTGACCGGACTCCGGAACTTAACCAGGGCGTCGTGCGTCACGGCACCGGCGCTCCGGTGGCGGCCAGCCAGAACTTCGGCGACGACATCGACGACCCGCTGGCTGCCGCCCGCCGGGACGAAATCCTCAATGCCCACGCCCGGGTGATCGAAACCGCCGAACGCGAACTCTTCACCCGCGCGATCCAGCAGGCCCAAGGCAATCAGGCCAAGGCCGACCGATGGTGCAAACCGGATGCGCCGTCGACAGCACGGCGCCCGTCAGTGCGATCATCCCGCGCCAACGCGGACTTCCTTGAATGCGGTTTATATAACTGGCGGTGAGCTTTGGCGGGGAGCCGGCCCGTCTTGGCGGGACGTTTCATTTGCGGATGATGTCGATGGATGCGTTGGCCACGCCCAAATGCATTCGACATTCCTGAACTCCAATGGTCGCCGGAGCCCCGGATCCGGACGCAGTATCTTTGGGATTATGTTGTCCCGGGCTGTCCGATCGCTTTCGCCGCCGTCAGTAGGCAGGTTATATGAGAGTACTGATCGTGGACGAGGAACTCAGCCTCGTGCAGTCGATGACGAAGGCGTTCCGCGGCGAAGGCTACGCGGTGGACACTGCGGTGGCGGGGGACGACGGCCTCGCCAAGGCGCTGGAGGTCGATTACGACGCCATCCTCCTGAACGTGAGGCTGCCCCGAATGGATGGATGGCAGGTGCTCCGCCGACTGCGGGATAAGAAGCAGACACCGGTGCTGATGCTGATGGCCCGCGGCTCCAGTCGCGACTGCATTCTGGGTCTGGATTCGGGTGCGGACGATTTTCTAGTCAAGCCCGTGGATCTGGAAGAAGTCGTTGCGCGCATCCGGGCGCTCATCCGCCGGGCGGCGGGCGAGGGTCGGACCCGGATCGAATTGGGTTCGGTGGCCCTCGACTTGCGGGCCGGCGTGGTGCTGCGTGGCGAGGTTCCCATCCTGCTGACCCCGCGCGAGTATGCGATCCTGGAATATCTCGCCCTGCACCGGGGAAAGCTGGTGACGCGCACTACGCTCTACGAACACCTTTTCGACGACCGGGACACCAGTCTGTCCAATCTGGTCGATGTCCATATTTCCAATCTTCGCAAAAAGCTGGGTGCGGAGCTCATCAGCACCCAGCGCGGACGGGGCTATTGCATTGCAAGGGGTCGGGGGGATTCCCCCGGCCGTCACGGTGGCGTCGACCGGGCCGTCCACGCAGCAGCGCCGGCGGGATCGGTGGCCTCCCAGCGCAATAGCGCCACCCGCAATGATTCCGCCCGCGTCTTCGCATCCTGAATACCGGCGATCCCTGGCATCGCCGCTTCCGGGGAACGCCTGATGCCGGGAGCTTCCTGGAGGGCGCGAAGGTCCACGGCGAAATCCCGCAGCAGCAGGGGTACTTGATGGGGAGGCGGCAGACGATGCGCCCCTGACACCACCCCGGAAGTGCGCCATCGGCCCGCCCATTCGGGAACTGGATCACCGGCGATTTGGAGATGCAGGCGGCACGGGGAGTCGGAGTCCAGGGGTGGTCCGCGAAACCACCCGCAAAAATCAACCACTCGACCCGCGGTACCCGCTCCGCCATGAGCGGGGCCAGTGGCGGGCAGCTCAGGATTCACGCGGCACCGTATCCCGCGGCCCCCCTCAAGGTTGGCGGGCCGGCGCAGCTTCAGCCTGACGGACGTGCATTCCGGCGGTCAGGGAATCCCCCGGGTTTAGAATCAGGCGGTCCTGCACCGTGAGCCCGCCGGTGATTTCCACCGTGGCCCCGAAGTCGCGGCCCAAGGTGACGTTGCGGAGTTCCACCCCGCTGTTGGCATCGACCACTCCGACCTGCGGACCGGTGGGCCGGAAAAGCAGGGTGTTCGCGGGAATGGTGAGCGGGACATCGACGCGGGCTTCGGGAAAACGCACCTGCGCAAAGCCGCCGGGCAACAGAAGGCTTTGGGGATTGGGCAGCTCCAGCTCCACCAACAGCGTGCGGGAAGCGGCGTCCAGACTGCCGGCGGTGTGGACCACCCGGGCCGGGAAGGTGCGGTTGGGATATTCGTTGAGCAGCACTTCACCGGGTTGCCCGACGGTGATGGTCGTCGCCAGCGTCTGGGGCACGCGGACGTACACCCGCAAAGTTTGCGTCTGGGCGAGGTGAAAGAGTTCCGCGCCATTGCCCGCGGTGACCAACTGGCCGACGTCCACGCGCCGGGCCGTGATGATGCCGGCGAAGGGCGCGCGAATCCCGGCGAAACCGGTCAGCGTCTCGAGTCGTTGCGCATTGGCCTGGGCGCCTTCTGCAGCCGCCTCCTTGTACCGGGCGTCGGCGAGCTTTTCATCGGTCTCCTGCTGGCTGACGAGCCGCGATTCGAGGAGTTGCGTCCAGCGGACCGCTGTGGTTTTGGCGAGCGCAGCCGCGGCGGCGGCTTGACGGGCCTGCGCCTGGGCGTTGGCGAAATCCTGATTCAACTCGGGCGTCTCCAATTCCGCCAGCACCTGGCCGTTGGTCACGCTGGCACCCAGATCGACGTTCCAACGGCGGATATAACCCGTGGCGCGGGCATAGATGGGCGACTCCACCACGGCCCGGATCTCGGCCGGAAGGACGATGGCTGAGCCCACCACCCCCGGTCCCGGGGAAACGAGGGTGACCGTGGGGATGGCCAATTCCCGGGTGCTTTGCGCCACCGCCGCCCGCTGATTCCGTCGGGGCAGCCAGCCGACGAAAAACGCCGCGATCAACAGGCAGGTGCCAAGCAGCGCATAAAGTTCCAGCCGGGACGTCGGCTTCGGTGGCGCGGCGGCGGCGATGGGGTGCGCCGTGGGTGACCGCGGGGTAAAGCGGTGATCCGGACTCAGGCTCGGTGGAAGTGTGCTCATTCGCCGGGGAAATTCTCAGTCTAAAGGATCAAGCCCGCTGACGGGGTTTCGTCCAGCCGGGCTGGCGGCGGGGTCGGCGGCTGGTGACCTCCGTGAACCAAGGCGAACACCACCGGGACGAACACCAGCGTGGCCAGCGTGGCGAACAGGAGGCCGCCGATCACCGACCGCCCCAGCGGCGCGTTTTGTTCGCCGCCCTGGCCGATGCCCAAGCTCAGGGGAATCATGCCGAGGATCATGGCCAGCGCCGTCATGATGACCGCCCGCAGTCGGGTGCTGCCGGCTTCGAGGGCGGCGTTCCAGGCGCTGTTGCCGTGGTTCATCGACTCGCGGGCGAAGCTGACCACGAGCACCGAATTCGCTGTAGCCACACCCACGGACATGATCGCGCCCATCAAGGCGGGAACGCTCAGCGTGGTGTGCGAAACCCACAGCCCCCAAGCCACACCGGCCAGTGCGCCCGGCAGCGCGGTGATGATCACAAAGGGATCCGACCAGCTTTGGAAATTCACCACCAGCAGCAGATAGACCAGCACGACGGAACCCGCCAACCCGGCGAGCAGCCCATTGAAGCTCGAGTTCATCGCCTCGGCCTGGCCACGCGTCACGATATAGCTGCCGCGCGGGAGTTCCTTCCGGGCCTGTTCGATCAAGGGCTCCAGATCCTGCATCACCCCACCCAGGTCACGTCCGTCGACACCCCCGAAGACATCGATGACCGGCATCACGTTGTAATGCGAGATGACGGCGGGGGCATTGGTGCGTACGAGCGTGGCCAGATTTGCGAGGACCTGGCCGTCGCCCGCACCGTTCAGGCTGGCGCTCACCGGCAGACCGGCGAGGGACGCCAGGGAATTCATCGCGTATTCCGGCACGCGCACGTTGACGAGATACTGAATGCCGACGAGCGGATTGAGCCAATACGAGGGCGTCACCTGTCCGCTTCCGCTCAGGCTCAGCAGGACGGAATTGGCCACGTCGCGTTCGGTCAGACCGATCTCCGCCGCCTTGTCGCGATTGACGTTCACCTGGAATCGCGGTTGATCCGCCGGTTGCTGGACACGGACATCCACCGCGCCGGGAATTTGCCGGATCTTTTCCGCCAACCGGGCCGCGATGACGCGGTGCGCCGCCTGGTCCCGACCCACGATCTGGATGTCGAAGGGCGCGGGCAATCCAAAATTGATCGTCTGGCTGACGATGTCGGCTGGCAGGAAATAGAACGACGTTCCGGAAAACTCCCGGTTCAATCGCTGACGCAGCCGACGGACATATTCGCCCGTGGCGTGGTGCTCCGGGCGGAGCGAGACCAGCACGTCGGCGTCACCGGTCCCGATCAAGCCGTTGTTCGAATAGCTCAGGGAAATTCCCGAGTTGGGAATGCCGATGTTGTCGAGCACTCCATCGATCTCCTCCGGGGGAATCTCCTCCCGGAGGACAGCCTCGATCCGATCGACCAGACGGACAGTTTCCTCGATGCGGGTGCCGGTCCGGGCCCGGGCGTGCAAGCGTATCTGGCCCGCGTCCACTACCGGAAAAAAGTCGCGTCCCAATTCCGGATACAACAGGCACGAGGCCGCACACAGCGTCAGAAACAGGATACCGACCGTGACCGGCCGCCGGAGCAGTGCGGCCAGCAAACCGCGATAGTAGGTGCGAAACCGTTCAAACAATCGTTCAAAAACCCGACTGACCGCGCTGAAGGGTCGGGTCCACCCCCCGTTGGCAGGTTGCTCGCGTTTCCGGATCACCGTGCCGCCCGTCTGCCAGTCCTCCGCCGGCGCAGCGTGGCCGGGGTGATGGAGCCGAATTTCGACAGTGCGATAAAACCACATCACCAGTGTGGGAATCACGGTGCGGCTGATCACATAACTCGCGAGCATCGCAAACACCACGGCCTCGGCGAGCGGCACGAAAAGATGGCGGGCGACGCCGGTGAGAAAAAACATCGGCACGAAGACAATGCAGATGCACAGCGTGCTGACGAAGGCCGGCAGGGCAATCTCCTGCGCGCCGTCCAGAATGGCCTGTCGCAGTGGCTTTCCAAACGCCATCTGCCGATGGATGTTTTCAATTTCGACGGTCGCGTCGTCGACCAGGATGCCCACCGCCAGTGCCAGGCCACCCAACGTCATCAGATTGATGGTTTCGCCGATCGCACTCAACACCATCAGCGAAGACAGCACGCTCAGCGGAATGGAGATTGCAATGATCAACGTGCTCCGCCAGGACCCGAGGAAAATCAGGATCATAACAGCGGTCAAACCCGCGGCGATCAAGCCCTCGCGGGTGACATCGTCGATGGCCGCCCGGACGAAGACCGATTGATCGCCGAACTCCTTGATTTCGTACTCCGGCGGCAGGCCCGCCTTGATGCGCGGCATCTCAGCCTTCACCCGCGCCACAACATCCAAAGTCGACGCCGCACCGCTTTTGAGAATGGTCAGCAGCGCCCCGCGCTGGCCGTCCTGGCGCACGACATTCTGTTGCGGCTGATAGCCGTCGCGTACCTGGGCAACGTCCCGGACGCGGATGGTGGCGCCATTGACCACCTTGACCGGGAGATCATTGAGTTCGGCCAGCAGGCGCGGCTGGGTGTTGACCGCCACGTCATATTCCGTCGTGCCAATCTTGGTGGTGCCGCTCGGCAGAATCAGGCTTTGGGATTGAAAAGCGTTGACGACGTCCTCCGCCTTCAGGTTTTTGGACTTCAACGCGCCCAGATCGAGGTCGACCGACACGATCCGCGACTTGCCACCGTACGGCCAGGGGATTTGCGCGCCGTGGACGGTGGACAGGCCCACGCGGATCTGATTCTGCCCCTTGTCATAAAGTTCCTGTTCGGAAAGCGTCTTCGAACCCAGACCGTACTGCAGGATGGGGACGGCCGAAGCATTGTATCGAATCACCAGCGGTGGAGTCTGACCCGGGGGCATCTGGCGCAGGATGGTCTGCGCCACCGCAGTTATTTGGGACACACCGGCATCGACCGAAGCGCCCTCCTGAAGGAACACCTTGATGATGCCCACTCCGTTGTAGGCGGTGGATTCGACGTGTTCGATATCGTTGACGGTGGCCGAAAGCGAGCGCTCGTGATTGTAGAGGATGCGCTGTTCAATCTCCTGCGCACTGAGTCCCTGATACTGCCATATCACCGAAATCACCGGGATATTGATCGAGGGAAAGACGTCCGTGGGCGTGCGGAGCAGGACGAACGGGGTGAGCAGCAAAAGCACCAACGCCGCCACTACAAAGGTGTAGGGGCGACTGAGGGCGAGACGAACAATCCACATGATCGAGGCAGGTCGACGCAGGACCGGATCGGCCATTCATCAACCGGGACAGTTTCCGTGCGATTCGGTCGGGCCGCCAGTCCGATTGCCCGGTCACCGAAAAATGAGTCCACCGGTCGGGAACCGCGCCGGAAGTGCCCGGAACCCTTCGTGTGAATTTGTGTCCCTTCGTGGTTCTCTCTGTTTTCAATGGCGTGGCGGCCGCTTAGGGTGGGGCATGGCATTGACGAATTCCCCCGCGGCGGGCCCGGCGAAGCACACGAATCGGCTGGCCCGCGAGAAATCGCCCTATCTGCTCCAACACGCCCACAACCCCGTGGATTGGTTTCCCTGGGGCGCCGAGGCCTTTGCCCTGGCCAAAAAGGAAGACAAACCAATCCTGCTCTCCATCGGCTACTCGACCTGTCACTGGTGCCACGTGATGGAACGCGAATCGTTTGAAAACGAAGCCGTGGGCCAATACCTCCGCGAACACTTCGTGGCCATCAAGGTCGATCGCGAGGAGCGGCCGGATGTGGACAAACTGTACATGAATTTTGTGCAGATGACGACCGGGTCCGGCGGCTGGCCGTTGAATGTGTTCCTGACCCCGGAGCTGAAGCCCTTCTACGGCGGCACCTATTTCCCCCCCGAGAACAAGCACGGGCGCCCCAGCTTTCTGCACCTGCTGGAGCGCGTGACGGAACTGTGGAAGACCAAGCGCAAGGACCTCGCCGATTCGGCGGAGGAAGTCACCGCCCGTCTTCGGACGATGGCCTCGCACGACGCCGGCAATGCCTTTCCCGCCGGCGAACGCGAGTTGCACGGCGGCGGTCAGACGTTCCTCGCGGAATACGATCCTGAGAACGGTGGCTTTGGCCGCGCCCCAAAATTTCCCCGCCCGAGCCAACCCCTCTTCGTGTTGCGTTATGCGCGCCGGTTTGGCGATCCCGCCGCCGTCGCCGCGGTGCTGAAGACCTGCGACCACATGGCCGCCGGCGGGATGTATGACCAGTTGAGCGACGGTTTTGCGCGTTACAGCGTCGATGACAAATGGCTGGTGCCGCATTTCGAAAAGATGCTCTACGACCAGGCGCAGCTCGTGCAGTTGTACCTTGATGCCTATCTGGTCAGCGGCGAAGTCCGGCAGGCCAACGTCGCCCGCGGCATCATCCGCTATGTGCTGCGGGACCTGCGGCATCCACAAGGCGGCTTCTTCTCGGCCGAGGATGCGGACTCGGAGGGACAGGAGGGGAAATTCTGCTGTTGGACCCAGGCCGAGTTGAAACAGTCGCTTACCTCGGCCGAGTTCGAAGTGATCCGCCGCTATTACGGCATCACGTCGGCCGGCAATTTCGAAGACCACTCCCACCCGCACCCATTGAAAGGACTGAATGTCCTGAGCGTGGTCGACCCGCGGCTCACCGACGCGGAACGTGTCCTGTGGGAATCGGCGCGGCAAAAGATGACTGCCCTTCGCAGCCGCCGGGTGCGACCGCATCGCGACGACAAGGTGCTCGCCTCGTGGAACGGCATGATGCTGGGTGCGATCGCCCGGGCCTTCGCGGTGTTGCACGACGAGGAGCATCGCAAGGCCGCGGAGATCAATCTGGCCTTTGTGCAGGTCCGGCTTTGGGATCCCGCCACGAAGACCCTCTATCACCGCTGGCGCGACGGCGAGCGGGATGAGGTGCAATTGCTCGATGCCTATGCCCACATGCTGGCGGGAGTGACCGACCTCTACGAGGCCACGGTCGATCCCCGTCACCTGGAATTTGCCGTGGCCCTGGCGGAATCGATGATGAATAGATTCCATGATGCGAAGGACGGCGGCTTCTGGCAATCGGGCGCGGACACCCCCCATCTGCTGATGCGGGCCAAGGAGGATTACGACGGCGCGGAACCCAGCGGGAACAGTGTGGCGGCACTGGCGTTGCTGCGACTGGCGGCGATTTGTGACCGGCCGGAGTGGCGTACGGCGGCGGAAGGCACCCTGCGCCTGTTCGCGCAAAAACTGCATCAACTGCCCCAGGCCGTGCCGCACCTGTTGATGGCGCTGGATTTCGCGCAACAAGAGCCGAAGCGCGTGGTGTTGGTGGGTGATTTTTGTTGCGGCAGCACCGCCAGCCTGCTCGAAGCCGCCCATGCGGAATACGAACCGAACAAAGTAATCCTCGGCAATCGCGGTCCCGTCGAGGCCTTTGCGAAAACGCTGCCGGAAAATCCGGAGTTCACCCAGGCGTTCTGCTGCACCGGCACGGCCTGCCAGCCGCCCACCCGGAGTAGCGAGAAAGTCCGGGAGTTTTTGAAGAAGCGGGAATAGTTTTTTCGCCGTCCAAAAGAGTGCTCGTCCCGCGGCCGAACAATTCCGCACTCTCCCTGAATCTACGGCGACCAAACGGTGTC
>JAYTHD010000430.1:0-6592 GCA_043732975.1 Verrucomicrobiota bacterium | reverse complement strand
GCGGGCTTGTTGGGTTCCTGTTGGGAATCCAGATGCGCCTTGAACAGTTCAATCTGCTTGGTTGTGCCACCCACCACGCGAATAAAGCCCGCGGCCCCGAGCTGGGGCAGCGTGATCGTCCGGGTCGAGGTGGTGGCGGTATCGATCCAGGAGCCCAGTGCCGGGGCGGTCTGCACGAGAAAGGGTGCGGTGCCACCGGTCCACGATATCACCACGTCCGCACCGTTGCGCACGGCGGTGATCTTGATGGGATCCGCCGGCGGCGCGGGCAGGTTGTCGGGACCGGCCGCGAAGCTGGCGGCCACCTGGGCCGGCGTCATCGCGCCTTGATAAATCCGGAACTCGTTGTACTTGCCGGCGATGTTCGGATCGGAGGGGAATTGGGATTTGCCCAGCCAATTGTTCACGTCAGTGGTCAACTGCGACAGCTTTTTTGTCGCCGGACCGACAGCGACCTGCGTGCCGTTGGTGTAGATCCGCGTCGTGCTGCCCGTGGAACTGTAGGTGATCGCGAGGTGGAACTCCTGGCCCACCGGAGTGGAACCCGGTGCGCTCAATACGGTGGAGTCACCTTCGTTCGGGAAATTCACAAACAGGCGGCCGAATCCTTGCGCCGTCTTGGCGGTGTAGAAGAGGTAGTCCAGGCCATTGCCAGTGCCGTCTTCGCCGTCGGTCTGCGAGCCGAAGTCAAAAATGCGTGCCCAGTTCGGGCCGCCGTCATAGGTGAACCAGGCCTCAATGGAACCATTATCGCCCAGCGACGATACGATGCCATTGGGAAGGTTGATGTATCCATCCGTGCCATCAAGGATCGCCTTGCCGCCCCCCAGTGTGGCCGCGCCCACCAGCGTGCCGTCCGCAGTACCCACTGAATCCTTGGCCACGGTCCCGGAGGACTCACTGAAGCTATACCGATGCTTCAGTGTGACGGGATCGGCGACGACGTTGAGGACGGCCACGTCACTGGTGACGGTGGCAGCGCTCGCTCCAGATCCATTGGTCACCTTGACCGTGAACTTGGACCCGCTGTCCGTGGAAGAGACGGTGTTGAGCGTATAGCTGGTACCGATCGCGCCGGGAATCGCTTTGTCATCGCGATACCATTGGTAGGCGATGGGGGTGGAACCCTGACTCGCCACGGAGAAAGTGACGGGCAGCGTTTCGGGAATGTTCTGGCTGGCCGGTTGCCGGGTGATCTTGGCGGCCGCGTCGTGGTCGTTGATCAGATCCGCGCCGGCGAGGGCGTTACCTGCCGCCTGGGCGGGGGTCAGGACATAGTTGTAGATCCGGAACTCATCGTATTCGCCCTGCGTATTCTGGTCACCATTCCAGTTGGAACGTCCCAACCAGACATTGACGTCATGCAGGTCGCTCATCGGATCATCCGTGGTCAGGCTGGTGATTTCCTTGCCGTTTTCGTACAAGGTAATCCGGCCGGTGCTCTCCTTCCAAGTCACGGCGACCTGGAAATCCTGGCCGAAGGTTTTGGTGCTGGAATCGGCCGTCACCACGCCGCCACCAGCGGGATCTTCGTTGCGGATTTCCATCCGGCGACTACCGGTGTCATCACCAATCTGGGCGCTCAAAGCGAGATAATCGAGGCCGGTGCCACCACCGCCGGGTCCGATGACTTCGTTATCCGTGTCCGACGTGGAGGAACCGATATCAAACACTCGGGACCAGGTGCGCGATCCCTTCACCTTCATCCAGGTTTCGATCGTGACCTCCCCGGAGCCGCCGTTGTTGGCGCTGTTGCCGGAAATCAGACCGTTGGGCAGATCGCCGAACGCTGCCGTCGCCGAGGGTCCGCCCGCGAGAACCAGCCGCGAACCGGAGAAGGCCGCGCCGTCACCCTGAACGACCCCGTCGGCCGTGCCCACCGAGTCCTTGAACGTCAGCCCGGTCGCATTCGCCTTCGCGGCGTCGCTGAAACTGTACCGATGAATGGGACCGCGGGTCAGTCGGTCCGGTTGTATGGGCGGGGCTGGTTGGGGGTCGATGAAGTCGGCTTTTTCCAGATTGTAGTTGGCCAGAATCTGGGCGGGGGTCAGGACTTCGTCATGGATCCGAACCCGCGCGATGGCGCCGGTGTAACGCAATCCGCCGGTGGGAGTCAGCCCGTCCGCCTCCAATTGCGTCGCGATGTTGATGGACGTGTCGGGGTGCGTATTGATGACACCCGCTGTTGGTTGTTCGGCATTCGCCAGCGCGCCGTCCGCGTAGACGCGGGTGAAGGTGCCGTCGAAGGTGTACACCAGATGGTGCCACTTGTTGGGTGTCGGATTGCCACCGTCGTTGTTCCATCCGGTGTCCGGACCATCGCCACCCCAGTGTCCAACGGCGCCCCAGCGGAAGTCGGAGCCGTAGCCGAAGGAGACGTTCGAGCCGTCGGGTCCGCCGCGGTGTCCCCAGGAGACCAACGTCTCTTCATTGGCCACCTGCGGATTCAAGGTCCAGACCTCAATGGATCGGGTCGGGGATTCGCCCGTGAGTCCCGCCGGAGCCGTGATGAAGGAGGCTCCCTCGACGGCATCGGCCAGTCGCAGGAAGTCGGTGCCGTCGAAGATCAGCGCCTTGGTGCCGCCCACCAGGCCGGTGACGGGGATGTCGGCATCCGTGCCGGTGGCGACGAAGAAGCCGCCGAGCGTGCCGGTGTTGGGTACACTTTTCGCGGGACCGATCGGAAGCGAGGTGACGTCCAGGCTCACAAACAGCGTACCTGCCTTTTGGATCTGAGCCTGCGCGGCCGTGGTCAGAGCTCCGACCGCCAGCAATGCGAGCGTCCATCCGGGCAACGCCCGACCGGAGCGGCAGCCAAGCGGTCTATTTTGTCGTTTCATTTTAACCATAAGTTGTTTCTTTTCCATCCGCGACTGCCAGATCGCGGTCTCCGACCGGGATGTGGAACGTCACATTACCGATGTGGCGCAGCCTTGCGGGTGTTGAAAATGAGTGGCCAGATTAGACGTTGGCGGTGCTGGGACAACACGAAAATGCGGTTCAGGGGCGGAAGGGTGGGCGACAGAATTCTTCGGAGAGTCGGTGCGTTCACGCGGAGGCGCGATGAGGAAAATTGGCCAATTTCGGGAATTCCTCCGAAAGCTCTGCGCCTCCGGGGCTAACCTCCGTCCCGTATTCTGGAGGGCCTCCCAACCAGCAAACCTCGTCAAATCGCATCATTTTCCTCTAGGAGAAATCTTCCGTCTCACGCCCGGGACGGAATCAACCGATCCAGAGTTGGAAGTCCGAGCGGAGGGTCGCCGCGCCGCCGATTCCTGGCAGGATCCCACCCCGAAAATCGGCAGGGAGAAGGAACCGCCGTTCGGAGGAATCCGTCCGGAGGAACGCAGAGTCGGGCTTCAAAGCGTCGGACTCGCAAAGCCACGGCGGCGGGGAAAGGCGCCGCCGTCTGGTGCGCTGGGTGGAGCAGACTCCGTTGATCCGATCGAGTCACGAGCCTCGGAAAAGTTCGATTTTCGGCCTGAATGATCGCTTCACAAGTTTCTCAAGACTTTGGAAAAAAGTAGTGGCGTCACGGGGCGCGATTGCTAGCTTCGCCGGCCTTCGTTCCGGGTCGGGAATTCCGTGAGTGCGGAAATTCGTCGGCGCGACGTGGTAAAAAATCGTACCTTGAAGTTTCTGTGTCTGTAAAGAAACCGCTTCCTGAGAAGAAGCCGGCACCGGTGGCCGGAAAGGGAAAAGCAGCACCCAAAGTGGTCGCTGCGGCCAGTGTGGCGGCCCTGTTGGGCCGGCCTCCGTCAAAAGGTGGCAAACCATCGGTCGGTCCCTCGGCATGGGCGCCTGTTTCCAAGGTAAGACCTGAGTGGAAAAAACATTACGACGATCTGTTGGAGCGGCATGACCAGCTCCGGTTGCAGATTAGCGGCCTCCAGAAGGAGTCCCAGTCGGAAATGGAAAGCTACAGTCTCCACATGGGAGACTCGGGGACGGACAATTTTGATCGCGACCTGGCCTTGGGAATGTTGTCCTCGGATCAGGAAGCGATGTTCGAGATTGAGGAGGCTCTCCGGCGCATCGAAAAGGGCACCTTTGGGATCTGCGAGTTCACAGGGAAGAAGATCCCAAAATCCCGGCTCGACGTCAATCCTTGGGCCCGCTTCACGGTGGAAGCCCAGTTGCAACTGGAAAAGGAAGGGGCGCTGCGTCAACGCAATCGGATTGGCTCGCTGGGGAGTGTCGAAACCAGCAGTGCCTCCGACGGTGACGACGACGAGGATGGGGACGAGAAGCCGACGGCTCCCAAGGCCAACAGCAAGGAAGACTAACCGCAAGATTTTATGCCGCGCGAAATTGTTACCATTGAGTGTACGGAGGCGCGGAAACTGGGCAAGCCCGTTTCCCGTTATCAGACAACTCGCAACAAGAAGCTCCAGACCGATAAGGTGGAGAAGAAGAAGTATAATCCCTTTCTTCGTCGCCACACACTTCATCGGGAGATTAAGTAAGCCATGCCACGCAAGAACAAGATCGACGAGAAGAAACGCCGCAATGCCACCCCGCGCACGCCGCGGCCGAAACCGAAGGTGGATTTCACGGTGGACGCGATCGATTTCAAAAACATCGCTTTGCTCAAGCAGTTTGTGACCGACAACGGCCGCATTCTTCCGCGCAAATACACCGCTTTGCCCGCCCATTATCAGCGCAAGTTGACCACCGCCATCAAGCGGGCGCGTCAAGTGTTGCTGATGAAGTAACACTGAGCGGAGGTTCGTCGGCCCTGGCCCGCCGGAGTTTTCCAGCGGGGTCTTTGTGTTGTGCGTCACTCGTGGGGCGCAGGGCGCTGACACGCGCGTCGGGGACCCGCTTGCGTCCCATCTCACAGGAGGGCTGAGCCAAGGTTTCCAATCTGGTTTTTAAGCGTGGGAACGGCGGTGTCATTCGATCAGGTGATGACCGTCCTGCTCGGGGAGTGGTCGCGGTGGCATGAAATCGTGGGGACCGCGGGACGGTCTGGAGTGAATGGGCTGCTCCTTTTGTCGGCTCAACGTTGCGTTGGCCGCAACGCCGGATAAACTTTGGGGCGCCCACGGCGGATTGTTGCGGGCAACAAACACATTATGGCACTTCGACTTGGCGATATCGCGCCAGATTTCACCGCGGCCACCACCGAGGGAACCCTCCGGTTTCACGAATGGTTGGGTAACTCCTGGGGGATTCTCTTCTCGCATCCGGCGGATTATACGCCGGTTTGCACGACTGAACTTGGCGCCACCGCGCGCTTGGGCCAGGAGTTTGCCCGGCGCAATGTCAAGGTCGCGGCGGTCAGCGTGGATTCCCTGGAATCGCATCGCGGGTGGGTTGGCGACATCAACGAGACCCAGTGCACCACGATCAATTTCCCCATCATCGCGGATCCGGATCGAAACGTCGCGACGCTGTATGACATGATTCATCCCAATGCGGACGACAAGGCGACCGTTCGCTCGGTTTTCATCGTTGGCCCGGACAAGAAGATCAAGCTCACGCTGACTTACCCTGCCTCCACGGGGCGCAACTTCCTCGAATTGCTTCGCGTGATTGATTCGCTGCAACTGACGGCGAGGTTCCGGGTGGCCACACCGGCGGATTGGAAGGAGGGCGAGGACTGCATTATCACGCCGGCGGTCAAGGATGACGAAGCGGTCGCACTGTTCCCCAAGGGATTCCGGCGGGTGAAGCCGTATCTTCGCTATACGCCGCAGCCGGATCGGTGACGGGAGCCGTCGGGCATTCGATACGCCCATTTCCCCGGATTCTGTGCCCTTGCTGAATTGGGATGGCACCCGCAGAGTTGGCTCCATGCGAACTCTGTGGAGTGCCGTAATTGCGTTGCTCTTGACTTTCCGCCTCGCGGCGAGTGAATTGCCGGACGGATTGTACGCCCGATTGGTGACCAGCATGGGTACAATCACCCTCAAGCTTTATTACGAACAGACGCCCCAGACCGTGGCTAATTTTGTCGGCCTGGCGGAGGGTACCCAGCCGTTCATTGATTTCGCCCAGCCCAACGTCGTCAAGCGCCATTTCTACGACGGATTGATTTTTCATCGGGTCGTGAAGGGGTTTGTCATTCAGACGGGCTCACCCAATGGCAATGGAACCGATGGTCCCGGCTATGTGATTGGCCACGAGATCAAAGCGGGACTCAAGCATGGCAAAGCCGGGATGCTGGGTGCGGCGCGGACCTCGGCACAGAATACGTACGGTGCCCAGTTTTATCTGACGCTCACCAACACACCGTTTCTGGATAATCAATATACCGTTTGGGGCGAGACGGTCGAGGGACTGGACGTGGTCCTGGCCATCGGCAATGTGGCCACCGGGGCCAATGACAAGCCGGTGACCCCGGTGGTTCTCAAAACAGTGGAGATTTTGCGGTTCGGCGCCGCTGCCCTGGCCTTTGATCCGGCGAAGGTCGTGCCGGCGCTGCCACAGCCCAAGACGAAGGAAGTCATCCTGGTTTCCAAGACCAATTCGCTCACGATGTCCTGGCGGACCAACTCCGGCGCTTACTACCGGATCCTTTACGGATCCGACTTCAAATCCTGGCAGGACAGCGGGCTGTTTCTTAACAACATGGCGGACTTGTCTG
>JAYTHD010000429.1:0-26546 GCA_043732975.1 Verrucomicrobiota bacterium | reverse complement strand
ACGAAAATCCTGGCGTGGTTCGGCTCGGTCAGTACGTCCAAACAACTGGAATGGGTTCTGGACGCGTGGGAGACGGCCAATCGGGCGGGCATCCACACGTCTTTTTGCGTCATTGGCGGCACACCGACCTTGCCGATTCCGGGCCAACTGCGGAGTCGTTATCGGGCGTTGGGACATTTGCCGGCGGATGAAGTTTCCAAGGCTCTGTCGGCTGTGGACCTCGTCGGGCTTCCCTTCGTGGATGGCGTCTCGGAACGTCGAACCACCATGATGGCGGCCCTGGCGCATGGCCTGCCGGTGGTGGGGACGATCGGGAGCAGTACGGGGTCGACCCTGCGCGAGGCGAAATTCATGGCGCTGAGTCCGGCCAACGAAGAGAAGCCATTTGTGCAAAACATCGTCAATCTGCTGTTCGATGACGAAGCCAGACGCGCGCTGGCGGAGGCGGGTGCGCGGGCGTACGAGAACGATTATTCCTGGACCGTTACCGTTGACAAACTACGCAGTCGGATGGATCGGGCTGGCTTGTTAAACGCCTAGTCCGGTTGCATTCACGATGAATTTCCCGGGGCAAGTCGATGGCTACGATTGCAGTACTAGGGACCTTTGACACCAAGGGCCAGGAGCATGGCTACGTAGCCGGCCTGATCCGTGCCCGCGGGCATCGTGCCCTTTTGATTGATGTCGGTTCCCTCAATACTCCGACCCTGGCGCCGGACATCCGGCGGGAGGTGGTGGCGGCGGCGGCTGGGGTGGATCTGTCGGCTCTGGTGGCGCGGCGTGATCGGGGGGAGGCGGTGGCCGCCATGACCCGCGGCGCACCCTTGATACTGGGACCGTTGCAGCGCGAGGGAAAAATCGACGGGGTGATCTCGCTGGGTGGCGGCGGGGGAACAGCGATTTGCACGGCGGCCATGCGTGCGCTGCCGGTGGGATTTCCCAAGTTGATGGTGTCCACCCTCGCCAGTGGCAATACGGCGCCATACGTCGGGGTCAAAGACATTGTCATGATGCCTAGTGTGGTCGATGTGGCCGGTCTGAATCGCCTGTCCCGGCGCCTGCTCGCTCAGGCGGCGGGGGCGATTTGTGGAATGGTGGAGGCAAAAGTACCCGCCGGCACTTCTGACAAACCCGTGATCGTGGCGTCGCAATTTGGAAACACGACTCCCTGTGTCACCCAGGCGAGAAAACTGCTGGAAGCGGCGGGCTTCGAGGTCCTCGTTTTTGCCGCGACCGGCAATGGCGGCCGGGCCATGGAATCCTTGGTGGAAGCCGGGGTGGCCGCGGGTGTGTTGGACATTACCACCACCGAATGGGCCGATGAATTGGTGGGAGGTGTTTTGTCAGCTGGGCCGACCCGTTGTGAAGCGGCGGCGCGCCACGGAGTTCCGGCCGTCCTGACGCCCGGCTGTCTGGACATGGTGAATTTTGGCGAGCCGGCATCAGTGCCTGACAGATTTCGCGGACGTCGCTTTTATCACCACAATGCCCAGGTCACCTTGATGCGCACAACTCCCGAGGAGAATGCCGAACTGGGACGCATCCTCGCCGGGAAGTGCAATCTCTCGGTGGGCCCCGTCGCGGTGCTGCTGCCCCTCAAGGGAATCAGTGTCATCAGTGCGCCGGGACAGCCGTTTTATTGGCCCCAGGCCGACGCCGCGCTTTTCAGCGCGTGGAAGGAAAATCTCCGACCGGGAATTCCCGTGCGCGAATACGATGGTAACATCAACGACCCGGAGTTTGCCGGGTTGTGTGTCCGCGAGTTGCTCCAGCAGCTACCGGCATCCGTGCTCGGCCCCGGGTCAGACGCTAGCTCCACGCGTAGTTAAAGCTGATGCTGATTCGCTCGGCATCTACCGGGTTGGCGGCGACTTCGTGTCGCAGCCAGCTTTCGAAGAGAATCACCATTCCTGCCGCGGCGGGATAGGTCGTGTGCCACTGGTTTTCACTGCGGGCGTTCGCCCTACGCGGCGGTGCCGCCATGAATCTGCTGAGTCGCGGATCCTCAAACTTTAATCCGGCACAACCCCGCGGCGTCGTCACGTAGTAGGTCCCACTGAGGACGGAGTTGGGATGCAGATGCAGACTGTGGGCGGTGGTTCGCGGCATGATGTTCACCCAGCAATCGGTCAGTACCAGCTTGCCGGCCCCCAGATCCCAATCCAGCGATCCCGCGAAGGATTGGGCATGTCGCTGGAGTTGCTTCTCCAGATCGCCGAACGTGCTGCTCAGCCGGTGCAATTTATCCAAAGATCCATAGGACGTGTAACCGCCTGGATAATTCTTGGCCGACCATTTCCGGCCCTCGTCATCGAAGTCACGATATTGATGGCATTCGCGAAGCAATTCCCGATTGAATCGCCTGCCGTCCTGTAGCGAACGAAGCAAACGGCTTTGATAGATTCGCGTGGGAAACCAAGATTTCAGTGTCGACATCACGGCAATCTGACAGACCTGATCCCCGCTGGCACGGTGGAAGGTGGGCGGGGCGGTTTGATTTGCCGTTGATTTTGCCGGTTTGCTAATACGGGACCTGACCGACCACGAAACTCACGGCCTGGGCGGTTCCATCGTTGTCGGTACTCAGATCCCATTCCGCATGGAGGCGTCGTCGATCCAACCCGGCTGCGGTCAGTGCTTGAAGGACGGCTTCGGATCGCGCCAGGGCGAGACTTTGGTTGGCTTCAGGATCGCCCTCGGGCCGGGCGTGTCCGATGACCCGCAAATAATACCTGGGATAACTGCGAAACGTCCGGATCAGGTCCACCGTGGCCCGTTGACCATCGAGGGTCAGGTTGGAGGAAGCGCGACCGAAACCGATGGGCTCGGTGCGCAGTTCTCCGACCGGGCGCAGGTGCTGCCATTGATCCTCGGTCAGAGAGGCGGGTTCGAGTTCACTCCGGACTGCCTCAAGGGGGCTGGCTTTTTGTCCGCCGCCCGTCGTTGGGCTCATGGCCCGGCCCGGATGAAAGTGCGCGGTTTGCAAGGACGCGAGGGTGCGGTCGTAGTAGAGGGTTTGGCGTTGACCTGGGAGTGGATCGGTGGCGATGGCCCGGGTGCGAACCAGAACGTCCGTGATATCCCCAAGAAGATCCTCCAATACCGGCAGCCCACTACGTTCCGCGACCGGCAGAAGTCCGAAGTGGGCGTAGTTTTCCAGCACATTTTTCCATTGGATGCCGGCGACGATCTGTTGCGCCTGAGCGCCGGAAATCCTTGTACCCGCCCGCTGAGCGTCGGCGATCACCAGACCCGTCAGACCGTCCCTCCGGTGATTGTAGTCCCACAGTGCCCGTGCATGGCTTTCGACGACGGCCTGGACGATGTCCGGTTGATCGCGCAGGAATTCACGCCGGGCGACCAGCACATCCAGGATTTGTCCCCGGACCTGGCTGGAATCGAGCAGAACGTGTGTGCCGGGGATCGCGCGGGCCTGGGAAACGAACGGTTCCCACAGGACAAAGGCCCGCCGGTCGCCGGGCGCCGCCACGCGCAAGGCCTCGAGGACCTCGGCGGGACTTGCCAGGGGCGTCGCCCAATCAGAGCCGGTCCGGGTCAGATTAAAATGCGCCATCACGACCCGTGCCAGGAATTCGCTGGGCGACCGTTCCGTAAATACCAATCGTGCTTTCGGCGAGTCCAGATCGGCCAACGAACCCACGGCGGACTTTTTCGCGACCACGGCATCGGCACCGCGGGGTTCGTCGAGGATCAGGACGATGGCAGCGGGAAAACCCGCCTTGGCGCCGAGGGAGAGCAAGGCGTCCAATGTGAGGCCGGCCATTTGCAAGCGGCCGGTGCGCAGCGATTCCAACCGGGACGCGACATCTCCCAGATCATCCACGATGCGGACACGGATGCCGCGGGCCTTGAGATCTTCACGAAACGAGTCGCTGCGCAGCAGAGCGTAGCCGCTGAAACTGTCGACACCCACGGAGATTTCCTGGCGATAGGGGCTGCTCGAACCGGTCACCGAATTGAGCCGGTGGGCTTGCTCGGGATGGATCAAAAACCGGTAGGCGACCGCCAAAGTGGCCAGAATGAAAAGCCAGATCGCGGCGGCAATCAGCCAGCCCTTCGCCCGGGAGTTTGACAGGTTTGGCATAGGGCAATGTTTTTGAGAAAGGTTCCGTGGATCCGCATGGAGAATCTTCCGGTCGGCGGCGAACCTCAATCACGGTCGTTTTGGTGAGGGGCCAATTGGGAGATGATCTTCGACCGTGGTTGTGTCGCCGATGGGCGAGTTTTCGACCCGTGCCAGTGCCTCCAAAGCCGCGGCAGCCACGGGTGTTGGAATGGATTTGAGCAGGTCGAAATCGGCGGGAGTCACTGCCTGGCGGCCGGGCTGGCCCCCGATTTCCGCGAAGACCTCAGCCAGCGCCCGGTTCATGGCCTCGGGATCGTTGGCGGGACGGTGACTATGGGCGAGGCGCGCCAGGGTATGACGCTGGGCCATGGCCACGCTGATCAGGTCCAGGGTGAGCCCCTTCCGGATGATTTCGGGAGTATATCGCTCGACCAGTTCCGGATCCTGCGCCTCGCCGTCGGTGACAACGACCAGTCGATAGGTTCCGTAGCCGTGCTCTTGAGCCCTGGCTTCCAGAAGCCGATCCGCGCCCTTCTTGAGATATGCACCGAGGGGCGTCCCGGCTCCGGGTTTGGGTGCCTGGATGGCCGCCCGCAGGCGCGCCCGATCAAGGCGGGCGAGTGGATAGACCCAATCCTCGGGGAGACGCGGATCCCCGAAGACGAGCAACCCGATGTGGGTATTGGTGGAAAGCTGTTGGTTCACTTTTAACAACGACAGATTGGCGGCGGTCATGCGATCAATGGCAGTGCTCGGCCCCAACCGGCCGGCCATCGAGCCCGATGCATCCAGAACAACGACAATATAGTCCCTGGCGGGGTCATCGGCCCGGACCGCGGACCAACCGCCCAAGGGGATCCAACCGGAGGCGAGCAATGACAGGAGGACGACCCGGAGTGATCGCGATAACGAGGGATGAAGAGCGTTCATGGGTTGCCAATTCGCAGGAGCGGCTGTGCAAAACTAGAAATCGAAATCCGCCGGTTTCGTGGCCTCCGCACTCACCCGGACCAATCGGAATTCGACCCGCATGTTTTTTCCGGCTTCCTCCGGAGTGGACGGTTTGGCGACGAACGGCTCACGGATTCCCACGCCCGCCGGCTGGATCTGAGTTTTGTCAAAAATGAGGCCCTTGCTGCGGGCGTATTCCACGATGCTGTCGCGCACGGCTTCGGCCCGTTGGCGACTGAGGTTCAACGCGGCCTGCAGGGTTTCCCGCGGATTTACGTCGGTGGATCCGTCGAACGCACCCTCCGTGATCAGCCTTGCGAGTTTGGTCGTTGCGCGAAGATCGAGCGGCTCGCCGTTGAGGGAATAGCTGTAATTTCCGGCGACTCCGCTTCGTTTCAGGACTCCCTTTGCCACGCCGGCTTTGACGAGATCCAACAGGGTTTTGGTGGGATCGGCGTGGCCGCGGATGGCGACCACGGCGTTGCCATATTTGTCGGCCAACTCAACGACGCGACGAAACTCCGCACCATACTGCTCGCCGGAAAAGGTGTTTTGGTTCGGTTCAAAGTGGATGGTGAAGCTCACCAATGTTCGCTCGTCGAGCGCGCCGCCCGCGCTCAACGATTCAATTTCCTCGCGCACGGCTTCTGCGCGGAAACGTTCGCCCCGGAGGGCGTCGGTGTGCTTGAGCAGGTTCTTGAAAAGCGGAGCAGAATAGTCGATATCACTCGGGAAAAGCCCCATCCGTTCCCCCGCGTAGCCGCGGGCGATGGCCAGATCCAGGGCCGCCTTGTGCAACGGAGCAAAGCCCGAGAGGTTGCCCGATTCGGTGAAGAAGGCCACGTTGCCCGGGTAACCGACAAAGGTGGCGTCCGCGAGGAGTCCGGCGGCGTCGTCGAGGGTCGGGAGGGCTTGTTTGCCATAGATTCCCTGGGCTTGTTGGAGCAGGGCCCGGTACGCCGGGTTCGGTGCTTTTTCGTGTCCCCGGCGCATTTCCTGCACTTCCTCCGATGCCTTGAGGTATCCGGCCACAAAACGAGTGACAGGTTCCTTATTGGCGTCGTAGAAATCCTTCCGCACAACATAAACATCGGCGATGGATCGGCTCAATTCGGCCGTGGATACCAGAACCCGGGCGCCGCGGACCGTGCCTTCCGCGCCGGAGCCGGTTTCTCGAAGCCCACCGGTCAGGCCAGCCATGTCGGGGGAAATGGCGAAGGCGGCGTCGATGTCCGGGCGTTTGCGAAAGAGTTCCGCTGCAGTATCCGCGGTGCCGGTCTGGTCTTTGGCCCAGACCAACTGGACATCGTTCCAGGTGAGCTTCGCAGATCGCAGGATGTCATCGAGCATCCCCACATGCGGGCCGCCGGATTGCAGGGCGATCGTCCTGCCGCGGAGATCGTTGATCGAGTGGAGGGTTCCGCGGCTGATCAGGTGGTCCCCCGCCGACCAGGTCATTTGCAGGATGACGACGCCCTTCGTTCGTGGGTCGGAACCGATCACTTCACTGGCCAGGCCCATCATGTGAAGCGTGCCGCGCAGAAACGGTGACTTCCCGGAACGATAATCGCGGACTTGCTGCACAAAATCATCGCCGGCAGTCAGCTCCAAATTAAGGGATTGCCGGGCAAAGAGCGAGCCGGCCTTGGTTTGCAAACCCCCGTTGCCGTGAAAGGTGGCGATGTCGCCGCCCCAGGTAATATAGGGAAGCTGCCACGCGCCTTCGCGACTCACTGTGCCGACGGTACCGGGTCCGACCTGATCCCGGAAAGGGCGTTCGTCGGCGCGGGCTGAATCGGTTAGGCAGCCGAAAATGACGGTGAGGGCGAAGACTCCCCATCGCAGGGTCGGGAAGCGTTGCTGCCAAACCCGCGGGATTAAATCAAACACGACAAGAGTTTTCATCGAACGATGAAAGCTCTATCAGGCCATTGGGCGCGTGACGATTGGAGGATTCCCGACGGTTTCTACTATTCAAGCCGCCGGAGACGGAGACCCCAATGGGAGCCGCACGATTTGCACGACACTGGGCCGCTGCTGCGGGTGGGATCGTCACGACCCTTTCGATCGCAGCCATCCTTGGACCGCAGTGCCCTTTCTAGACGTTGAATTTAAAAAGCAGAACGTCGCCGTCCTTCACCACGTACTCTTTGCCTTCCATCCGGTACAACCCTTTTTCCCGGGCGGCGGCGACGGAACCGCAATTCACCAGATCCTGGTAGGCGACGGTTTCTGCCTTGATGAATCCCCGCTCGAAATCCGAATGAATGACCCCCGCGGCCTTGGGGGCCGTATCGCCCGCGTGGATCGTCCAGGCGCGGACTTCCTTCTCACCGGCAGTGAAATAGGTGCGCAAGCCCAGCAAATGATAGGTGCCACGGATCAAATTGCCGACGCCTGATTCCTTGACCCCTAATTCGGCCAGAAACGCTATGGCCTCCTCTTCGGTCAAGTCCACCAGATCACTTTCGATCTGGGCGCTGATCACCACCGCTTCGCAGCCAAAATGGTTCTTGGCGTATTCCCGGACTTTGACCACATACGGGTTGGTCTCAGCGGTGGCCAGGTCCGACTCCTTCACATTGCAGGCGAAGATCGTCCGTTTGTCGGTCATCAGCCAGAAGGTGCGCGACAGCGCCCGGTCTTCCGGCGTCAGTTCACAGGTGATCCCGGGTCTGCCGGTGTCGAGATGCGGCTTGAGCTTCTGCAGCACGGCCTGTTCCGCGAGCGCTTCCTTGTCACCCCGTTTGGCATCCTTGGCGACCTTATCGAGCCGCTTGTTCACCATTTCAAGATCGGCCAGCACCAATTCCGTGGTGATGATTTCGATGTCGCGGACGGGGTCGACGCTGCCGGTGACGTGATGAATGTCGGCATCCTCAAAACAGCGCACCACTTGAACGACGGCATCGACTTCGCGGATGTGACTGAGGAACTTGTTCCCCAACCCTTCACCGGCCGCCGCGCCTTTGACCAAGCCCGCGATGTCCACAAACTCAATCGCGGCGGGGATGACGACGGAGGTCTTGGCGATCTTCTGGAGGACGGCGAGGCGCGAGTCTGGCACGGTGACGATGCCGACGTTCGGGTCGATCGTGCAAAAAGGGTAGTTGGCTGCCTGCGCCTTGCGGGTGCGCGTGACGGCGTTGAAAAGGGTCGACTTGCCGACGTTCGGCAGGCCCACGATACCAGCTTTCAGCATAAAGGACGGCCAGCATGGCGGGCCGGTGCGGGCCGGCAAGGGTGTCCTTGTGTTTCGGCCGGCAAAACGCCACGGAGTTCAACCCCGAAAAAGAATCGCCCCGGCGCCGGGGAGGGCGGACGGGGCGTGACGCGGCGCGGCTTTGGGTTACTCGCCGAGTTTGGTGTCGCGCAGGGGTTCTTTGAGATCGTCCTTCAGTTGCTGCCCCCGCTGCTTGAGCGTGGGCGTCGGGCTGATGTCATTGGTCTTGTAGGTATTCACTCCCACATGCCCCGCGCCGAGGTCCCAAGCCCGGGGATTCAGCGCGATTTGTTGGGCGACTTCGCGACTGATGGCTTCGCCGTCACTGGGAGTGGCGATCACGAAGGGACGGCAAATGAGGACCAATTCCGTGCGACCCTTGGTCTTTTTGTCACGCCGGAAGGCGGCCCCGATAATGGGGATGCGGCTGAGATAGGGCACACCGGACTGCTGGACGTTGTTCTCATCTTCAACCAGGCCGCCAACCAAAAACCCCTCACCATGCTTGCCTATGAAGGTGCCGCTGATGCTGCGGGTGTTGACGACGTCCACCGGCAGGTTCCGGAAACTGCCGCCATCGGGGAAGGGAATGGTCGCCCCGCCGATCCGCAGCGAAGACGTTTCTTCCACGAGGCGAATCGTCACGGTGCGATCGGAGTTGATGTTGGGAGTCAACAGCAGGGTGGTGCCCACCGGGCGAACCTCGGTTTTGGGCACGACGGAGGAACCGACGGCCACTCCGGTGGCGTTAATGGCGGCCGTGCCCGCGGTGAAGCCGGTGGTGATGGGCAATTCCTCGCCGACAAAGACGCGACTGACCTCGTTGTTGGCGACCAGCATGGTCGGATTGCTCACCGACTCGACCCGATTCTTGGTTTCCAGCAATTCCATCCGCGCCCGAACCCGGGAACCAAGGTACTGGAAGATCATGCTATCGGAACCAAATCCACTGCCTCCGGGAATGAGATTCGGGGTGGGAACCAGGGTATTGCCCGTGATTGCCTCCGTGGTGGGTGGGCCGGCATAGGGCGGGGGTTGGATTTCTCCGCGGGTGAGTGTGCTGTTGAATCCGAAACCGCGGCTGTTGCGATCATCCATGCCCCAGTCAAAGGCCCGCGTGAAGCCATCGCCGAGCTGGATGCGCAAGACGCGAAGGTCGAGCAGCACCATGGCGGTGGGGACGTCCAGCTTGGTGATCAAGCCGCGGATTTCCTTCAAGGCCGCTTCATCGGCGGTGCGGACCATCAGCTTGTTTTGCCGTCGAAGCACGGTGACATGGATGGTCACCCGACGGCCGGTGCTGGCCTGAACGGACTCGACCACCTGGGCGGCGCTGCTGGTGTCTCCGGTGGCGGCGGCGTTCGCAGCGGCATTCGCCACGTCTTGAATCTGGTCGGCGGAAAGGTTCTCATTCTGGGCTTTGATCCGTTCGGCATCCGAGTTGAGCCGGGAATTGCTTCGCTGGGTGGTGAGGCCGCCGAGGCCGCCTCCGCCGAAACCACCACCGCCACCGAAGCCACTGCCCCCACCGAAACCTCCCCCGCCGCCGAAGCCACCGCCGCCGCCGAAGCCACCGCCACCGCCACCGCCGCCGACACCACCCCGGGAACCGCCGCCGCTGCGGGAACCGCCGCCGCTGCTGGATCCACTCCCCGTTTGGCCGGAGGCTCGCGCGTCCATGATGTCGAACCGATCCAGCCGTTGTTGGAGTTCGGCGGACAGGATCTGGTCATTCTCGTTGAGGCTGACTTCGACCCGATTGCCAAAGAGGTCCCCGATGGCATTGGCGATATCGAAGGCATTGGGATAGAGCAGGGTGAAGACCTCGGTTTTCTCATCGCGGAACGACGCCAGGTCCCGCCGGAATTCCTGCACCGTGAAAACCCGCATGATGTTGAATTCGTCGTCCTGTCGAATCCAGAGTCCGTTGGCATTGCACATGGTCTCCAACACCTGGAAGGCCGGCAGATTCTGCAGGTATAGGGTCACGGTCTTGGCCTGCGAGGCGGCCGAGGGCGCAATGTTGAGGCCGGTCTGCTGGCCCAATAGGCGCACGGCATCGCCGAACACGGCCTGGCGCAGCTCAATGGATTCCACGAAGCGCTGCCGGGGCGAGAGCTTCTGGTATTCCTCAACTTCGGCGGGCGTGGCGTTGGTTCCGGTGCCGCGCACCCGCAGGCGAACGAGGCCGGTGGCCGGTCCAAGTGAGCCGGCGGTGGAGTCCTTCGGGAAGTAAGGGGTGAACAAATTCACCAAAGCAGGTGGGGGCTGGGTCGGGTCCCGTTGCGCGGACGGGGCCGTTGCCAGCGGGCCGGTGGACGTGGTAAATGGCCGATCCGGTCCGGCCTTGCCCCCGAGATTGATTTCAACCTGGGCATGGCTGAGGAGCGCGATCCAGGCGCCGCCGCCGAGCAGAAGGAGGCTGCGGAAGACGTGGGTTTGGGGTTTCATATCAATTCGGGGAAGAGATCGGTGCTTAATGCCGGGCGGAGCCGGCGCCGGAGTAGAGGGCGAGGAAGAACGAAATATAGACGTAACCGACAATGCCGCCGACGAAGATGATGATGGCGGGCTCCACGAGGGCACTGAGTTGGCGTATCAGGACCTGGAGTTGCTGTTCGTAGAATTTGGCGATTTCATCCAGAACACTGTCCAGCGTTCCTGAGGATTCACCGACGGATACCATGCGCGAGAGCATCGGCATGTAGCCGTGCGGCGCTTCCAGGGTGGGGGCCAGAGCGCCGCCGGCAAAAACCCGCTGCCGCGCCTTCGCAATAATGCCCCTCAGATAACGATTATTCCCCAGGGATTCCATCGTTTTCAACGCATCCAAAACCGTTACTCCAGAACCCAGCAGGAGGGACAGGGCGCGGGCAAACAAGGCGGTGGCCGCCACTCGCATGACCTTTCCAAACAACGGGGTTCGCAGCAGAATCGAGTCGATCCGGTAACGGGTATCCGGGATCGAATAAAAGGTGTAGAAAACGATCGGAAACAGGAAGATGAACGTGGCCAGGGTCACGCCGTGCAGTTGCAGCCAGTTCGAGAGGTCAATGAGACGCTGCGTGGACGGGGGGAGTTTACGACCCAGCGCATTGACGAAAACGGTGAGCTTCGGAATCACCCCGACCAGCATGAAAGCGGTGACGCCGATGGCCGCCACCAGGACGATACCCGGATAGGTGAGGGCGGTGACGACCTGCTGGATCAGGGTGCGGCGACGCTCCATCGCTTCGGCGGCGCGGACGAGGACGATTTCGAGATTACCTGTCTGTTCACCCACGCGCACCAACTGCACGGTGAGATTGTTGAAACAGGCATGCTCAGCCATGGCGTCGGCGAAGGAAGCACCATCCTGCACCCGCTGGATGATCCGCCGGAAAACCCGCCTTTGACGAAGCCGTTCAGAGTTTTCCGCCACGTTGTTGAGCGAACTCAGCAAGGTCAGACCGGAACGCAGCATGACGGCCAATTGTTGCAGGGCCAGTTCAATGTCGACCGATCGAATGCGCAGCCACGCGGCAGGATTCAGTGTGTCACCCAGCGATAACGGCGCCACGGTGGACGTCGCCTGAATGTCGAGGACCAGCCATCCCTTTTGCCGCAACTGCGCGGCCAGTTCGGCGGCCGAGGCGGCCACCGTGGTTCCGCGCTGAGCACGTCCGGTCTTGTCCCTCGCCGCGAAAGTAAAGGCAGGCATAGTGTCTTACCAGGTCGCCACCGCCGCCCGGACTTCGTCCATCGTCGTCGTTCCCGAGGCGATCTTGGCCAAGGCATCGTCGATCAATAAGGGTTGTCCGCGGCGCTTCATCTCGGAGATCAAGGCCATCTCCTGGGCACCCGAGGAGATGATCTCGGACCACGATTCATCCAGCGCCAGAAACTCGAACAGGGCCACCCGGCCGACGTAGCCGCGTCCGCCGCAGTACAGGCATCCCTTCTTGGTGAAACCGGGCTGGCCGACGATGTCGGGTCGATTCAAGGCCCGTGCCTCGGCGGCAGTCAACGTAACGGCCTCCCGGCAACGGGCGCAAAGGCGTCGAACCAGGCGCTGGGCGATCGTCAGGCGCAGGGTGCTCGCAATCAGGTAGTCTTCCACACCCATGTCGCTCAAACGGGTGACCGAGCCGGCCGCCGTATTGGTGTGGAGGGAGCTGAAGACCAAATGGCCCGTGAGTGAGGCTTTGACGGCAATGCCGGCCGTTTCCCCGTCGCGGATTTCACCGATCATCACCACATCCGGATCATGCCGGAGAATGCTGCGCAGGGCGCCGGAGAAGGAGGTTTTGTCGGAGGAATCGACGCCCACCTGGGCGACCCCGGGAATATCGTATTCCACCGGATCCTCGACGGTGATGATGTTCAGCGCCTCCAAGTCCAGCAAACGACGGATGGCAGCGTAGAGCGTCGTTGACTTTCCCGAACCCGTGGGGCCCGTCAGCAAGATCATGCCGTGGGGATTCGAGAGGGCGGCCTCGAAAATCAAGAGATGTGCTGGCGCCATTCCCAATCGTTCCAAGGTCAGGCTGCCCGTCTGCAATCCCAATAAACGCAAGGTGATCCGCTCGCCCCATTTCGTGGGCAGGGTGGCGGCGCGGATGTCGATGGATCGGTTTTCTCCGTAGACGTGTTTGAAGCCGCCGTCCTGCGGCGCGCGTTTCTCGGAAATGTCCATTCCGGAAATGACTTTGATACGGTTGGTCAGACTGCTGATGGCGGCAACGGGATACCGGGCGATGTCCTCCAGTTGTCCATCCACCCGGAAGCGCAGTCGCAGGCCGTCCGGGCCGGGATCGAGATGGACATCCGATGCCTGCCGCATGACCGCGGAATAGAGGACTTCATCGCCGGTGGCGGTGGCATCGAAGGCCTCGGTCGCAGCCGCGGGGGCAGGACTGGCATTGCGGGAGCCCGCCCGGGCGGACGTCGGAGTCGCCGTGCCCGCGCCGGCCGGGCGGGCGAGGATCGGCGTGTTGGCGTTCTCCGGCTTGATGGCGCCATAGATGCGCTGGATCGCGCGCCGAAGCGAGACGAGCTCCGCCTTGACGGGCTGGAGCGGTTCATCAAACAAGCGCTGAATCGAGGCCAAGGTGGCGCTATCGCGGATGTCCGCGCAGGCAACATGGACTTTTCCCTGCCAGGAGATGAAGGGCAGGACATCGCGACGTTGGGCGACGTTCGCGGCGATGCGCAGGGCGATCATCGGATCCACGCGCACGTCGTCGACCTGCAGGAGCGTGCTGGCAGGTGGCGCGGTTTCCGCAGCGGGGAGGAGGGCGGCAACGCTCATTTGGCTCCCATCGTGGGTGGAGCTCCGGGCCGGCGCAGCATCGCGGGATTGGCCCGCAGCCGCGCGACCCGGTCACGAAAGACGGCTGGGTTGCGCGCGAAGGTCATGGCGGTGGCTTCCGAGATCACATTCGCCACCAGCAGCCGGGCCAGATCCTGTTCAAAGGTCTGCATGCCTTGCGAACCACCGACTTCCATGGAGGAATAGATCTGGGCGCTCTTGCCCGTCGAGATGAGGTTGGCGACCGCCGGGTTCATGACGAGGACTTCGCTGAGCGCCACCCGCTTGCGCCGGCCATTGGGGCCGGCGATGGTCGTCGTCCCATCGGCCAGCAGCAATTGTTGGGTCACGATGGCCCGCAGCACCAGCGCGAGTTGCTTGCGCACGCCATCCTGCTCGCCGGCCGGAAACACGGAAACCAGACGTTCCACGACGCCGACGCAATCCCCGGCGTGGACGGTGGTGAACACCAAGTGTCCCGTTTCGGCGGCGGTGATGGCGGTGCGAATGGTGTTCAGTTCACGGATTTCGCCCACCAGAATGACGTCCGGATCCTGGCGGAGGGAAGCGATGAGGGCGTCGTTAAAGCTGGCGCAATCCCGTCCGACCTGACGTTGGTTGACCAGGCTGCGCGCCGGCGGATGCACGTATTCCACCGGATCCTCAATGGTGATGATGTGGCACGCGGAGGACTTGTTGATCCGATCCAACATCGCCGCCAGCGTCGTGCTTTTGCCGGCGCCGGTCGGGCCGGCGACGATGATCAATCCGTCCGGGAGATCACACAGACCATAAAGCGCCTCCGGCATGCCGAGTTCGCCCAGGGTGCGAAAACGTTCCTCCAGGCGACGCAGGGAGACGCAGAGTTCGCCCCCGCGTCGGAAGATGTTGAAGCGAAACCGTCCACCTTCCGCCGTGATCGCGCCGTCGAAATCACCGATCACCTTGAGACGTTCAATATCCTGGCCGTCGAGGAGAACCTTGGTCAGCCCCGACATTTCTCCCTTTGACAGTACGCCGTGCCCGATGAGGGGAGCCAGTTGACCGGAAATGCGACCGAGTGGTGCGAGGTCGGGTACCAGGTGCAAATCGGAGACCTGCGCCTGAACGCACGACGCGAGGAGTTCCTTGAGCCGGGCCCGTCCCCGGGCTTCGCTCATTGCCAGAGGCGGACCGTCCATAGTTTGGTGGAAGCCTGGGGTTTCATACGCATGTCGAGGCTCACCGGAATTACCGGCAAGTCACTGGAGCTGATTTCCTCGAGCGCCTCTTTCACGCCGTGAAATCCCCCTTCCAACCGCACCTCCCAAAGCACCGGGCCGAATTCCCGGTTGAGCAGAATCCGGGTTTGCCGCTGGAGGCGATCGATCAACGGGGAAACGCCGACTTCATTGGTGGAAACGTTCGACTGTTCGAGCAGCGTCAGGTCGTGCCGACGCCACAGCACGGCGAGGTCATCATTCGCCTGCAGCCGGCGGCTTCGATCCTGCCAGGTATCCATCTGCTTATTGAGCGCCATCCGAATCGGTTCGAGTTCGCGCCTGGCCTGCGCCAGACGCTGACTGGCCAGATTCTTGGCGGACTGCTGCTGGCCCAACACCTCGGGACTCGGACGGGCGGCGACGGCCGCCTGCAGCTGGGTCGCCAGTTGTTTGAGGCGTAGATTCGGCTTTTTCGTCAGCACGTAGGCATAAACGATGAAGAGGATCAGCGCCGGCAGGACGAGCAGGAAGCTGCGGTCCCGCGAGGAGATTTGAATGGATCCGAGATTGCTCATGATCGGGCGGGAAGGGGTCAGCGGGGTGGCGAATTGGTGGCCAACGATCGGACAAAGGGACGCAGCGCCCACTCGAGTTGCCACGGGCCTCCATCTTCCGCCAGGCCCATAGCCAGGCGTCGTGGGGGATCAATGGTCCACTGAAATGTCTCCAAACCGGCGGCGAGGCCCGGACCGAAACCCGGGCTGTCCGAGGTCATGGAAATGCCACTGATGCGCAGGTCGCCGATTTTTTCGGTGATGCTTTGAATCATCAGGGTGGACGGCGTACTGCTCAGCAGGTTTCCCAGGAGGGTCGCGTGCCGGCGGTGTTCCCGGGTGACGCCGTTTTTCCAATCGTCCAGCAACGCTTTCAAGCTGGCGATCTCCTCATTGACGATCACCAGTTGTTTATCCAGATCGCCGGTTTCGGTCCGCAGCGCCTGCAACTGCAGGGCGGGGCGTTGTGCATCCCGCAGTTGGCTTTCGTAGGATTTGATCTGCCGCGCCAACCAAAGCCAGTGGGCGCCACAGATGACCAGGGTGGCTCCCGCCAGTCCGCCGGTAATGGTCCAGCGGGTCGTATCCGCCATGGGCCGGGCCGCCGGGCGGACGATGGGAACCCGTGAATGGGGCAGGAGGAGTTCCTTGGCCCACGCGGTGAGAAACGTGCGGAGAACCGGATCATCTTCCAACGACTGCCCGCCGCTGGTGCCCAGCCACGCAGGATCGGAGACCAGCGTCTCCCGGTGCATCGACGGTCCGCAGCTCTGGAACCACGAATCCGCTTCCGGCTGCCAATTGGCGCGACTCGGAGGCGAGGGAATGAGATGCAGCTTGAAGTTGCCGCTGGCGGAGGTGTCGACGCAGAAGACGGCATCGTTCCAGACTTCGACCCGCTGCCAGGGTTCGCCGGCGGAGGTGGCTTCGACATTCCGGGGCAGCCCGCCGGCGTGCAGGACGCCGGCCAGGCGGGCTTTGTGGCTGGACAGCGCGTCATCCATCTGCTGCAGTTCACTGTTGAGCAGTTGGGTGATCCAGTATTGGCGTTCGCCGGCGTTTTCACCTTGCGGCACGGCGCCGAGGGAGGACTCAAAGGGATTCAGTCCGGAAATCGACTCGGCTTCGAAACTCAGCGCGCGCAAGAGTTCGGCGCCTTCCAGGCCCCCGACCTTGGGGATCGGGACACTCAGGAATTGGGTGCCAACGGTGCTGGCCACGACATAGGCGTTCGAGCGGGAGGCCGGGCCCAGGAGCAGGGCCGCTTCGGCCAGCGTGGGTAACGTCTCACCCGGAGGGGCGGGTGCCTGCCAGAGATGGCTCAGGGTGGGGCTGGAACCGGTAAAATCCGCCCGCACCACCCGCTGGGGCGTCACAAACAGGAGCGTCAATCCTCGCCCCGAGCGACCTAGAAACGGAAGAGCCATGTGAACAGGAAGGTGATCGGTGAAAGGGGTTCAGGGAACAGTGAGTTGTACGGAATTGTTACCCGGACTGACCACGAAGGTCCTGGTGGCGCCAAACCAATTTGTCGAAATCACCGTCGCGGCCGCGTTGTAACCGGAACTCTTTCGCAGGGCGATCAGAAAAGGCTTCAGCACACGCGGGCCTTGGATCAGGGGATACACGGCCGCGGAATAGGTTCCCGATAGGGCGGGATTGAATTCCATGGGACTGTTCGTAAACGTCATGGTTTGAGCGGTGGGATAGGTGGAGGTGCTGGGTCCTGCCGAGGTGAGGGTTGGCCCCGTGGCTTGGAAGGAGACCGCGACCGGCTTGGTGATGGCCCCGGCAGAGACGTACAGCGTGGATCCGTAAAATGGATTGGCCCCGTACATTATCACCCCGGCCACCCACCAGTAGCTGGAGTTATAGGTGCCTCCGGAAAAAACCGGGTCAACCATCGCGCTTTGATTGTAGTTCAGAACACACGCCAACTGGGCCGTGTATTCATTGGTCAGGACGATTCCGTAGCTCAGCACATTCGTATAGGTGTCCAGATCGCTGGAGCCGTACCCACTGGCTGCGGCCGCCCCCGGGCGGAGGATGATTCCGGTAAGATCCAGGGGGAACCTGCCCGTGGTGACGGTGCCATCGGCGTTCATGGAATGATACCCGGGGGTCGAGACGGAAAACGGGTTCATGGCCGCGACCGGGACCGGGCTGGAAACCCCATCATACGAGGTGACCCAGAAATCCACGAGGTTTCGATTGGCCGGGGTAACGTAGGCAGCCACCGGTTTGTTCCAACCGTCGTCAATGATGGAGTCCGTGCCTCCCGTGAGGTACGGGCCCCGCCAGCCCACCGAGATGCGGTTGGTCAAATCATAGAGGTTCAGTGTAAAGGTGCTGAACGATTTGGTGGCGGACGTGACCGTCGTGGAGTCCGCGATGTAGGACTTAAAGGCGGGTGCATTGACAATGCCCATCAGTTCCCGGGCGGTATAGGCCGTGCCGAGGCCGGAGACTCCCAGCGCTACATTCTCGCCGACCGAAAGGGTTTCCAATTGGGCCCGGGGTGGCCGGCCCAGATCGGCAATAAAGCCGGCGACGGAAGGCGTGCCATCCGATTGAAGGGCGCGAGAAGGTCCCAACAGGGCCAGGCGGAACTTTTTGCACAAACTCTCGTTGGCACTGAATTGCGACTGTTCACTAACCGAGATGATGCCCCGGGTGGCCATCGTCGTCACCACGGCGAGAACGGTCAGGACAATCAGGAGTTCAAGCAGGGTTAACGCCCGGACGGGAGGGTCACAGGCGGGGCGATGGTAAACGAGGCCAACATCCCTGATCATGGCCGGTCGTCATTCGGGCGAAGGTCGTGGTCCAATATCGAGGAGCGAGTCGGCCGCAAGTTCACCGGTTGAATGGATCTGACGCTCCCTGCAGATCTGGAGGTGGGGAAGGCGTTCGGCAACACCGTGCAGGCGGGCCGCCCGGGTGGTGCCAATGCGCGGCGGCCGGTGCTTCCGCAGCAATTGAGAGGGGTGGAGGCCATGCGGTAGGCGAGGGGAAGGTCCAATGTTTTTCAGGGCACCGTAAGTTGCACGGTGTTGTAACCCGGACGGAGGATGATGCTCCGGGCGGTGCCGTACCAGTTTGTGGAAACGATGACCGCGTTGACGTTGAAACCAGAAGATTTTCGTAGCGCGACGAGAAACGGTTTTACGACCTTGGGTCCTTGGATTAGCGGATATGAGCTGGCCGACGTGGGTGCTCCCGAGGATGGATTGAATTCGATGATGTTGTTCGTGATCGTCAGGATCTGTGCCGTGGGATAGGTGGAACTGCTGGGTCCCGTCGACGAAATGGAGGCCCCCGTTGCCTGCAAGCTGACAGCGACTGACTTGGTGAGGGCAGCAGACGAACTGAATTGGGCGGGACCATTGAGGGGCGTAGCGCCACCGTAGTAATAGGGGTTCGGAGAATACATGATCACGCCAGCAACAAACCAGTAGCTGGAATTGTAAGTGCCATTGATAAAACTCGGATCAGTCATGGCGTTTTGATTGTAGTTCAAGACGCAGCCCAACTGGGCGGTATATTCATTGTCGAAGGCAACTCCGGCACTGAGGGAATTTGTGTAATTATCGAGCGCAGTCGAGGTGTAGACATTATTGACCGAAGCGGGGCCAGGGCGGACCACGATCCCGACGACGTCGTACCAGAATCTCCCGTTAAACGGAGCATCCATCGAATGGTAGCCGGCCACGGAAAAAGTGAACGGGTTCATGACCGGTGCCGGAGACGCGTTGCCATCGTACGTGGTGACCCAAAAATCGATGAGGTTTCGATTTGCCGGTGCGGCGTATGCGGCCAACGGCTTGTTCCAGCCGTCGTCCACGACGGAGTCCGAGCCCCCGGTCAAGTACGGCCCACGCCAGCCAAACGTCAGTCGATTGGTCAGATCGTAAAGATTGTGGGTGAAGGTGCTGAAAAGTTTGGTGGTGGACGTGACGGTGGTCGAGTCGGTGGGGTAGGATTTGAAAGGAAGGGCATAGGTGTTTTCCATCAATTCCCGGACGGAGTAGGCCGTACCCACGCCAGCGCCTCCCAGCGACACGTTTTCGCCGGTGGAATAAGTTTCCAATTGGGCCCGCGGCGGTCGAGCCAGATCGGCGATAAAGCCACTTACCGAGGGCGTTCCATCCGATTGGATGGCACCGGGAGGTCCCAGCAGGGCGAGGCGGAAGTTCTTGGCCAGATCCTGATTGGCGTCGAACTGCACCTGCTCGCCCACTTGCAGAAGGCTCCGGGTCGCGACCGTCGTCAGGATCGCCAGAATCGCGACGACAATAAGGAGTTCAAGCAAGGTGAGCGCCTGTGCCAGGCGTCGCGCGCCCCAAGGATTTTCACTAAAGGTTAGGGACGGTTTCATGGCAAAGCCGGCCAGAAAAAGAAGACGACGACATCGTCGCCGATGAGACCTGCGTTGGATGGATTGGTATAGTCCGTGTACTGGTGCAACGTGAGCTTTGCGGTAGGGCTCAGGGAATCCAGGGCGCTGTTGGGTCCGGCCGAAACCATTCGGGCGTGTTTGACATAGATGGAGTAGGTGGTGGCGATACTCGGGCTTCCGTCGGACGTATTCAGTGCTCCCCATTGAATGATGATTGGGTTCCCCCAGCCATCCAAGGCGACGGGAACGGTGGAGAAGCCGGGGGGATAGAGATCGCCGGTGAAATAACGGTTGGTTGCGTCCGCGGTATAGGGATAGCTTCCCTGGACGTCGATGTAGGGGCCGCGCCAGCCCTTGCCCGAAATCGGATCGAACCTGTTCAACGTCGTGTACCAAGTGGTGGCGGCAAATCCCGCGAGGGGGTTGGATCCGCCGGGCAGGGAGGCCGAGACTTGGAGCGGGCTCAGGAGAAGTTGGGCGGTATACTGCGGGAAGATGTCGTTGATCTTGGTGAGATCCGACCAGTAACCCGGCTGGCCCGGTGTTCCCAGAATCGCGTCTTTGATCGTCTTCATCGTCCCCTCCGTGACGATCCTCGCGGCATTCTTGGACTTGCCCGTGGTCGTGAAAGTTAGGGTCGAGGGTGTGATCGAGTAAATGATCAAAGTGGAAGTCGCGGCCAGAATGCCGAGCACGACGGACATCTCCAGCAAGGTCAAGCCTTGCTGGTTTGCCCGACGTTTGGAAATGAATGCCCGCATGGAACTTTGGTGGCCCGGAACCGGATTCACAGAAAGAGCAGCCCGCCTTCGTGGAACCTTAGGCGGGCTGAATCCGGCGAGTCCAGACTAGTTGCTATTGTAGGTTTTCGTCGCGTCGTCCGTGATGTCAAACCCGGTCGCCGATGGCGCCAGGCCACCGAGGAAGCGGGCCCGGCGACTGCCCACCGCTCCGTCAATCAGGAAAGCCACACAGTACCGTTGGTAAAAGTTCTGGGCATTGTCGAGGGCTGAACTGCCCGTGCGTGTTGGGGCCTCCAGCAGGACGCTGTCGGGGCCGATCAGGGTGGTCAGCCTGCCGACACCCATGATGTAGATTAAGGGCGTGGTGTAACCGGCCGTGGTTGGCAACAGTTTTGCTTGCAATGCGCTGCCGGCCAACGCCAACAAAGTTGTGTTGGTGATATTTACCAGGTTATTAGACGAGGCAACCGACCAGGTCGCATCGGAGGCGGATTCATTCAGGTTGCAGGCTGTGCTGACACCGATGCTGGACAGTGCGACAACATCGGCGACTGACGGGGCGCTGGCCGATAGCATGGCGATGGAGGCAGCGGGGAGCTTGTTGAAGAGGTGGTTGTTACTGGTATCGACGAGGGAGTCAAACCCGGTGGCATAGCTTCCCTTGGTGGTGAAGCGGATGCTCATCGCCCGGGAAATGTCCTGGATGGTGTTGGCGGACGTTGAGCCGCTGGACTTTCCCAGCAAGCTGGGAAAATTGCCGATGACCAGACCCGCCAGTGCGGCGAGGATGGCCAGAACCACCACGAGTTCGATCAGGGTGAGGCCGCGGGCGAGTGCTCGCGGATCAAAAGTGTTTAGCTTCATATTCTTATACGTTTAATTCTGCAAAGGGTGGTCGCATCATGCTACCTTGGTTTCCCTCCATGTCTTCTACTCGATCCGCGCTCCAATGTTACGCAGTCCATAGCAGGTTCAACGAAGTCCACCGCCGACTATTAAGGATCCATGGTTGAGTATAAAAATGCAATAAAAAAAGAAACTTTTCGAATTAAACCTTTGGTGTAGAAAAATATTATTTTCTTTAGATCGCATCTCCGATGCGTCGCGGAGCGTCGGTTGTGGCCTCCGCAGGGGTGGAGTTATCAGACACCTCGACAGCCGGAGGTGCGCGGTTCATCCCGCGTCCCTACCCCCTTACCTCCATTGACTGGGGCGATCGCAGCCGCATCGCCCCGACTGGAAGCCAGCGCTCCGAAAAAGGGGACGCGCGGCGGCTCGCCTACAGGGCTTTCAGTGCGGCCTCGCTCTGAGATTGCACCAACTGGTGCAGCGATCCACCGTGGGCGTCCATGGTGACGAAGGCTGGAAAATCAACCACTTCCAATTCCCAGATCGCCTCCGGAGAACCGAATTTCTCCAGCAGGTAGACGCCTTTGACCCGGCGAACGCATTCGGCGAGCACTTGGGCGGCACCACCGATCGCATGGAGGTAAACACAGCCAAAGGTGCTGCAAGCAGCCAGAGTGCGGTTGCCCATGCCGCCTTTTCCGATGACGCCGCGAAGTCCGTATTTTTCGATGAGAGTGGATTGATAGGGCTCTTCACGACTGGAGGTGGTTGGCCCGGCAGCGGTCACCCGCCACGATCCATCCGCGTCTTTCAGGACAACGGGGCCGCAGTGGTAGATGACGCCGTCCTTCAGATTCACCTCCGGCGGCAACGCGCCGCCTTCGTAGAGGTATTTGTGAATGGCGTCGCGCCCGGTGTAGACCGTGCCGGAGAGCCGGACTTCATCACCGACCTTCAGTGTGCGAATCTTGTCGGCCGTCAGGGGTGTCGAAAGTTGAATCATGTTCGGGAGCGAAAATCAACAGGAGGTGGAGAGGGAGCAGCGACCATTCAATAAAGCCACTTCGCGATGGTTGCGTCCGGTGTCAGCACGATTCCCCGGCGGCGAAAGGCCCAACACATGTAGCTGATCGTGACAAAGTAGGAGGCGGGCACCCGGTTGGCGGTGCAGATTTTGACGCCCAGAAGAGTTGTTTTGCCACCAAAACCCATCGGTCCGATTCCCAGGCGGTTTGAAGTCGTCAAAATGTCCTGTTCCAGGGCGTCCAGCTGCGGATTGGGATTGCGATCATCAAGGAAGCGCAGGAACTGGGTCTTGCTGTATTCGTAGCCCGTCGCCCGGTCGCCGCCGATGCAGATGCCGAGGATGCCCGGGCCACAGCCCCGTCCCTGGGCCTGCACCACGGCGTCCAGAATCGCGGCGCGGCAACCGGAGAGATCGCGACTGGCGTGCAACCGCTCGTCCGGCAGGGAGTATTGCGCACCCACATTTTCACAGCCGCCTCCTTTCAAAACCAGTCGCACAGTAATTTCTTCGCCCGGATGCTGGTGAAAATGGAGTGCGGGAGCGCCAGGGCCGAGATTGGTGCCGTCGTTTTTGCCGGTCAGCGCATCCACCGAGTTCTGTCGCAGGTAGCCCTTGACCGTGGCCGCCTTGACGGCCGCGCGAGTCGTCTCTTCAAACGCCAGTTGATCGCAGCCTACCGGACAGTCGATGTAGAAGAGCACGCTGCCGGTGTCTTGACAGATCGGTTGGGATTTGCGTTTGGCCAGTTCGATGTTGCGATCAATGATTTCCATCGCGCTCGCGGCAATGGTGCCCTTTTTCTCTTCCTCCAAGCCTGCCACCAGGGCGCGGTTGACGTCGTCCGGTATCTCGGCGGAGGTGCGCCGAATCAATTCGACCAGGGAATCCAGCAAGGCAGACATGTGAGGGTCAAAATGACGGAAGCGGCGGCGGGCGGCAACTCGGGACTGGGGGAAATGTGGGCTTCTGGAGAAATTGACCGGCTGCCCGCGCTGGGTTTTGCTGACGGCATGCTGATGGATCTGCGTGGCCGAAAACTAGGACTCCTGCTTTCCTGTGCCCCGGAGCGTCCGGGTTTTCGGCAGGGATTGCAACTGGCGTCCGCCGCCTTGGCGCGTGGGATCGATACCTACGTGTACTGTCTGGACGATGGCGTCGCCGGAGTGGGGGACAGCGCGTTGCAAAAACTGCGCCCCGCCGGACTGAAGCTGTACGCGTGTGCCTACGGGGCGCAGCAGCGGGGCTTGCCGGTGGATGAACGGGCAGTCTACGTGGGATTGACCGTCCTGAGCGACCTGTTTGCGAGCACGGATCGCATGGTGAGTTTCAATTGAGTGGGTTCGAATCAGCCATGACTGCATCCGTCCGTCCCAGCCTGTTGTTCATCTTGACCACCGATCCCCGGGGCAGCGCCCGGCCGGCGGAGGCAATTCGGGTGGCGGCGGGAGTCGCCGCCTGGAAAAAAGTCGATATCACCGTGTATCTGCACGGTCCGGCCATTCGGGCGCTCGGGGAATGGGTGGATGATCTGAAGGATGAAGATAATTACCTGCGGTATCTGCCGCTCCTGGCGGATGCCCGGCGTCCGATTCTGGTGCAGGCAGGCGCGCCGGAATTGAATGCACTGGGCGAATGCGCCCATACTTTTTCGCCGGTCGATGAGGGTCGATTGACCGAGCTGGCCTCGCAAGCGACGGCGGTATTGCGATTTTGATGAGGGTCCCATGAATACCACTTCGAGCTCCGTTCACCGCCAACGCTGCCTTTTGCATTTGTTGACCATGCCTCCCGATGTGTTCACCCAATCATTGTTCGAACAGCAGGCGACTCGAGCGGAGGCGCTGAACGTGCGATTGGAAATCGTGGATCTCGCCGGCATGGAAAGTCCGGATTATGATCGGGTATTGGATCAGATTTTCACGGCGGACTCCGTGTCCACCTGGTGATGAGGATAAAGGGGCCTGCGCCGTGGGTGGTTCCGCGGCCATTTGAATCGGTGTGTCTGGCGGTGGCGGCGATGGCCACCCGCTTCGAACTGGTGTTGCCGGTGGAACCCGGCGGGCTGCGACCGGAGGCCTTGCGGGCGGCGGGAGAGGCAGCATTGGCAGAAATTCTGGCGGTGGAGGAAGGCCTCTCCATTTATCGCCCCGGCAGCGAACTCGCGCGGGTAAACGCGCTGGCCGCGGAGGGGCCGGTGCGGGTTTCGCCCGTGGTCTTTGGCCTTTTGGAGCGGGCCCGTCATTGGTCGCAACGGACCCGGCAATCCTTCGACCCGACCGTTGGCGCGCTGGTGAGAATCTGGCGGGCGCCGATCCTCGACGAAGCCGCCCATCGAAAGGCGATTGCTTTTGCGCGGGGGGCCGTTGGGTGGTCGCACGTTGAGTTGGACGCGGCCGCATCGACGGTGCGTTTTCTGCGGGGGGGACTGGGGCTCGATCTCGGAAGCATGGGGAAGGGCTGGGCTTTGGACCGGGCCGAGGAATGTCTGCGGGAATCTGGGGTGACGCGTGCGCTGTTGCACGGGGGAACCAGTACCGTGGTCGCCCTCGGGACTCCGCCCTCCGGGGAATCCTGGCGGGTGGAACTGGGCTTCCCGGCGGATGGAAATGCGATGGGAGCGGGTGGCGTCGATGCGGGGTTTCCTCCGGTGATCGTTTCCCTCCGGGACGAATCCCTTTCCGTAAGTGCCACCTGGGGGCGCACGCACCGGGATGCGTCGGGCCGGAGTCACGGCCATGTTCTGGATCCACGCACGGGCGAGCCCGTCGTGGGTCCGCGTCGGGCCGCAGTCGCCGGGCGTGGGGCGGCGGATACCGACGTCTTGAGCACGGCGCTCCTCGTCAGCGGGACGGCGTTTCTGCAGGAGTTGCCCGCCTTGGGCGAATCCTTTCGCGGTTGGTTTGACGAAGCTGCGCCCTTGGAGGCTCAACCCGGGGGCCAGTTCAACGGGCGTCCGGCGAGCAGATGACAATGCAGATGGGGCACGGTTTCGCCGGCATCCCGGCCGTGGTTGATGACCAGTCGGAAACCGGAAGCGAGAACCCCCAATTGCCGGGCGACGGTCTGCGCCTGAAGTAGCAGGTGTCCGAGCAATGCCTGGTCCTCGGCCGTAGCGGCACCGAGGCGCGGAATAGGCGTTTTGGGAATCAACAGGACATGCACCGGTGCCTGCGGATGGAGGTCACGGAAGGCGAGGACGAGCTCATCCTCAAACACGATGTCCGCGGGGATCTGCCGGGCGACGATTTTTTCGAATAGCGTCATTCCGCCAAGGATGCATCGGGCAGCGAAAAAACCAAGTGCAAGGCAGATCGTGGCGAGTCAGCATTGACCCGTGGGTTGTCCGTCCATTTCTGTACCCGGATGTTCCGCGTCTTCTCGTCTCTCATGCTGGCGGCTGCGTTGTTGACCCTGGTCGCAGGGTGGCACGGGTTGGCGCAGGAGACTGTCCCGGCCGGGGAATTCCGCGGACTTTGGGTGGATTCGGCGCATCCCGGGATAAAATCGGCGGCCGAAATCACGCAGCTTGTTCGTGCGGCGCGGACGTCGGGTCTCAATGCGCTGTTTGTTCAGGTGCGGCGCAATGGCGAGGTTTACTACGATTCCGCCATCGAACCGCGCGCGGCGGATCTGAAACCGGGATTTGATGCCCTGGCAGAGGTGATCCGGCAGGCGCACGACAAAACGGCCGGTGCTCCACTGGAAGTGCACGCCTGGCTGGAAATGCTGCCCATTGGGAATTCGCGAGAGAAACCCTCCCGCGATCCGCGACACCTCCTGCGGTCGCACCCGGACTGGGTGACCCGCCATCAGAGCGGGACGAATCAAGGAGCCCTTTCCTCCTTGGATCCCGGTGTCCCGGCCGTGCAGGATCACCTGCTGGCGCTCACCACCGAGTTGGCGACGCGGTATAAAATCGACGGCCTCTATCTGGACCAGTTGCATTATCCACACGACCGCGTGGCCGGGAGTTCGTCGGGATGGGGCTATCATCCGGTGGCGGTGCAACGGTTTCAAATGCGGGCGCAACGTCGGTTGGTGCCGTCGGCCGCGGACCCCGAGTGGAAACAGTTTCGCCGGGATCAAATCACCAGCATTCTGCGCCGGATTTATCTGGAGCTGGGAACCCGCCGACCGGCCCTGCGTCTCAGTGTGGGTTGTGTGACCTATCCGGCGGGGCCTTATCCCATCGAGTGGGAGCAAACGGCGGCGTACAAGGAC
>JAYTHD010000428.1:0-10572 GCA_043732975.1 Verrucomicrobiota bacterium | reverse complement strand
TGGAATTGGCCCGGTCGGAGGATTACCTGAACCGCTTGCGTGTGGCCTTGGAGCCGTTGCGGACGAAGGGTGAGTTTGAAGCGATTCTGCTCGATTGTCCGCCGGCCCTGGGAATTCTGACCTTGAACTCCTACGCCGCGGCGGATTGGCTCATCGTGCCGCTGCAATGCGAATACTACGCACTGGAAGGCATTGCGACGGTGAACCGGATCCACGGGCAAATCCGGGACACGGGCATCAATCCCAAACTGGAACTCCTTGGTGTGTTGATGACGATGTTTGACGCCCGCACGCGGCTTTGCCAGAGCGTGGTGGGAGAGGTGCGGGAGCATTTCGGCGGGAAGGTTTTTGATACCGTCATTCCCCGGACCACCCGCCTGGCCGAAGCGCCGAGTTTTGGCAAGCCGATCATCCACTATGACAAGTACAGCGCCGGCGCGGCGGCGTACGAGGTGTTGGCCGAGGAGGTGGTCAAGCGGTTGGGATTGGCGCCGGTGCCCTAGCGGCGCAGCTCCGATTTGTTGAAATGGAGGGCTGCGTTGCTGCGCAGTCCCATGATTCCCTGCGCTCGAAATAGTGACAGGCTCAGAATTTCCAGTTGGAGGAACTAGCTCGCGAGTCGCTCGCGCCACCGTCGGTATCCGTGGGAATTCTTTTTGCCCGCGCTGGCCCGAAGTGGTAGCGTTGCCCCGTAATGATGATTGGGACCGCTCTCCTTTCGCGGAACGCGCTGCTACTTGGCGGCGCGGCGAAGGGGCGTACCTGAGCGTCAACAGCGCTTTCCACCCCATCGCCGCGAACCGGCGCTGGGGTTTTATTTTTTCTCCACCGGGTCTGCGGCGAGGGCTTACTGAACACAACGAAACACGACGAATATGTTGCAAAATCCTGCGAACAAGTACCAGCCGTTCCCGCCGGTTCCCTTGACCGACCGGCGCTGGCCGGGCCGCACGCTGACCCATCCACCCATCTGGTGCAGTGTGGACCTCCGCGATGGCAATCAGGCCCTGGCGATGCCCATGAACGTGGCGCAGAAGCTCGAGTTGTTTCGCACCCTGGTGAAGTGCGGTTTCAAGGAGATCGAGGTGGGCTTTCCCTCCGCGTCGAATACGGAATTCAATTTCAATCGCCGCCTGATCGAAGACCGGTTGATCCCCGAGGACGTCACCATCCAGGTCCTGGTGCAGGCCCGTGAGGATTTGATCGAGCGTACCGTCGAATCCCTGGTGGGTGCCCGGAAGGTGATCATTCATCTCTATAACTCGACGTCGCCGGCCCAGCGGCGCGCGGTCTTCGGCAAATCGAAGGCGGAAATCGTCGAGATCGCGCGTCGGGGCGCGCAGTGGATTCAGGAGCGCCTGCCGCGGCTGACGTCAGGAGGCACCGACGTGCGGCTCCAGTACTCACCGGAGAGTTTCAGCGGGACCGAGGTGGAATTCTCCCGGGAGATTTCCGAGGCGGTGATGGACATCTGGCAGCCCACGCCGGAACGCAAAATGATCCTGAACCTCCCCGATACGGTGGAGGTGGCGATGCCGAACTTTTATGCGGATCAGATCGAATGGATGTGCCGCCATATCCGCAATCGGGAGTCTCTGATCATCAGCCTGCATACTCACAACGACCGATCCACGGGCGTGGCGGCGACGGAGTTGGGCCTGCTCGCGGGCGCGGACCGGGTGGAGGGAACCTTGTTTGGGAACGGCGAGCGGACGGGCAACCTGGATATCGTCACCGTGGCGATGAACTTCTACATGCAGGGCATTGCGCCGGGATTGGATTTTTCCGAACTCGGCACCATCCGCGAAGTTTATGAGCGCTGCACCGGGATGCTGGTCCCGCCCCGCCATCCGTACGCTGGCGAACTCGTCTTTACAGCCTTCAGCGGGTCCCATCAGGATGCCATTAAGAAAGGGCTCATGGAGTGGGAGAAGGGCGAACGCAGCCACTGGGACGTGCCGTATCTCGCGATCGATCCGGCGGACATCGGGCGCGAATATCGCGAGGTGATCCGGGTGAATAGCCAGTCGGGCAAGGGCGGCGTGGCCTATTTACTGGAAAGCGAATTCGGCATTGAATTGCCGAAGGACATGCAGCGGGAGTTCGGTCCGCTGGCCAACGACAAGGTGGATGCCCTCGGTCGCGAGGTGAAGGGCGAGGAATTGCGCGCCATGTTTTGGGCCGAGTACGTGGAGCGTCAGACGCCCTGGGCCCTGGTGCATTTTCACGCGGACGGGCTGAACGGCGTTTCCAAGTGTCGCGCCTCGGTCCGGCGCGAGGAAAAGGAAATGCAACTGCACGGCGAGGGCAATGGGCCGATCGCTGCCTTCGTTCACGGACTGGTGGGGGCCGGTGTCCCACGCTTCGAAGTCGTGAACTACAAGGAACACGCCCTGAGTTCGGGCGAGGGTGCGGCGGCGATCTCGTATATCCAGATCCGGCTCGCGGACGGCCAGACCCGCTGGGGGGCGGGAGTCGATACCAATATCGAACTCGCCAGCATCCGCGCGCTGCTCAGTGCGGTGAATCGCGCAGGATTGAAGTAGGGCGGACCCTAAATTTCAATTTCCCGCGCCGAAAAGATCGGGCGCGATGGCGTGGGCGACACTTTGAGAGGCCGCCAGGATGTCGGCCGCGTTGTCGCACGTTTCCACGGAGCGGGCGAGGGTGATGGCTTCCTCCCGTTTGAGCCGGCGGATCAGAAACTTCACCTGGGGGAGCACGCGGGGCGTCGCGCTGAGTTCGGTGACACCCAGGCCGAGCAGCAGCGGAACCATCGCGGGTTCCCCCGCCATTTCCCCGCACACGCCCACCCAGCACCCGTGACGGTTCGCCGCCGCCACGGTGAGGGCGATCAGCTTGATGACAGCCGGATGGGTCGGGGCGTAAAGATGGGCGACCCGCTCGTTGAGTCGATCCACCGCCAGCGTGTAGCCGGTGAGGTCATTGGTGCCGAGGCTGAAGAAATGGCAATGCCGGGCGAGATGATCGGCGATCAGCGCGGCGCTGGGGATTTCGATCATGACACCGACTTCCATGGCCGCCGCCATGGGCTGTCCTTCGCGCTCCAATTCGGCGCGGCATTCCGCCAGCAACTCGTTGGCGGCGCGCAGTTCCTCCACGCAGCAGATCATGGGATAGAGCAACTTCACGCAGCCATGCGCGCTGGCCCGCAGGATGGCACGCAATTGGGAGCGGAAGAGGTCGCGACGGGTCAGACTGATGCGGATGGCGCGCCATCCCAGGAAAGGATTGTGCTCCCCATTGAGGGTGACGTCACCGGGCATTTTGTCGCCGCCCAGGTCCAGGGTCCGGATGATGACCGCGTGTGGCGCGCAGCCTTCGGCCACTTGTCGATAGGCGGTGTATTGCTCTTCTTCGTCGGGGCACGTGGCGCGGTTGAGGAAAAGAAACTCGGTGCGGAACAGCCCGACTCCCGCCGCTCCGGCCGCGTGGACTGCGGGGAGGTCCGCGGGGCTTTCTATGTTGGCGCCGAGAACGATCCCGTGGCCGTCGAAAGTGACCGCCGGTTGGTCGCGCAGTTCGCGGAGCTTTTCTCCGAGGGCGACATGGCGCTGCTGGAGGCGTCCGTAGGCGAAGAGGGTTTGATCCGTCGGCGCGGCCACCAGTTTCCCGGCGTGCCCGTCCAACAGGACATAATCGCCGGTGTGCAGTCGCTGGGTGATGTCGCCCAAACCCACGACCGCCGGGATGCCCAGCTTGCGCGCCATGATCGCGGTGTGGCTGGTCCGGCCGCCTTGATCCGTGGCAAACCCCAAAACCTTCCGGGGATCCAGTTGGGCCGTGGCGCTGGGGGAGAGATCGTGGGAAATGATCAGACACGGCTCGGTCAGAACGTTCAAGGCACTTTCCCCGGAGACCCCGAGCAGGTGATCGATCACCCGTCCGGCGATGTCCCGGAGGTCCGCGGCCCTTTCCCGCAGGTAATCGTCCGGCACAGCCGCCAGCGCGCTGGCGAACTTCTCCGCCACGGTGTGGAAGGCCCAGACGGCATCGACGTGTTTTTCGTGGATGAGCTTTTGCACCTCACCCAATAGATTCGCATCCTCGAGCACGAGCAGGTGCGCCTCGAAAATGCCCGCTTCCGCCTGGCCCATGGCGGCGGCCACGCGTTCGTGAATGGCCTTGATCTTCTGCCGGGTAGCGGACAGGGCGGCGTTGAGTTTCTTCAACTCCTGGGGGATCTGGGCGGGTTCGATCTCTCGCCGCTCGATCCGGTGATCGGTGCGTCCCAAGACCAGAACGCGACCGTGCGCGATCCCCCCGGAGACCGCGATGCCTGAAAAATGCCGTTCACCTGCTAATTCCGCCACGGGGCGCAGCTTAGCGGGGCGAATCGATTTGAACAGCGGTGGCGCGCGCCGTTTGTATTTCGGGTTCCCGACCCAGTGCCGCCGAGGCGCCCGGGCTTCGGCCGCCTAGGCTGTCCCAGGCAGGGGCCGCTGCAGCAGGCGCTGATGGAGCGCCAGCATCAGCGAGCCGGGTACTGCAAAGTTCGTCAAGGCGAAGTCGGAGGAACCGTCGAGGAAGGTGAAGTAAAAAGCCGTGGTCAGCCACAGACACGCCGTCAGGCCGCAAACGCGCTCGAAGCGATCACTCATTCCATGGCGGCGAAACCGCCTCAGGATCTGGATGGCGACCGATGAGCCGCCCAAAAGCATGACCGAAAAAAACAGCGTGCCCGGCAAACCGGTGTTGACCGCGAGACCGATCAATCCGTTGTAGAACCGCCCGACCTCGATGTTTTCCCGCACGCTGGTGTCGTAGGCCATCACTTCGCGCGGCAGATTGGGCACGAACTGCAACCCGCGCCCGACCAGCCAGTAGGTGGGCATGAGTTCAAAGGCGACATCCCGCATGACCGCCCGTCCCATGAAGGTATTGCGTCCGTCGTCGTCGGCCAGCGCATTCAGTTGGATGCCGGGCAGGGCCGAGAGGGCGCGTTGCGCGGAGAGCGGGAGGGCCTTGGCGTTGGAGTAAACCAGCAGCAATCCGGCGCTCAAAACGAGGATGGCGACCAGCGTCCGCAGCGGATCCCAGATTCGTTCCGTCCAGGACATCAAGAGCAGGGTCATGCCCAAAAGGGCCAGGAGGCCGCGGTGACCGCCCAGCAATCCCACCAGCAACAGCAGGCCGAAAAGTCCCAGCCAACCGACGCTCCGGAGCGAGAACAGTTGCCGGATGGGAATGGCCAAAATCAGCAGATAACTGCCGTTGAGCGCAATCCGGGCGAGGGAGTGGAATCGCCGGATGCCGCCGTATTGTGCCTGCGCTTCAAAACCAAAGGCGTCGGTCGACAGGTCGAAAAAGTACAGGAGCGGATAGAAGGCGGACCCGGCGGCAAAGGCGAAATCCGAGATCAGAAAGGTGGCCCCCATCACGAATTGGAGGGTGCAGATTCGAACCAGCGCCTTTTCCGAAGGGGCCACGGCCAGGAACACAAAGGGCAGGATTCCGGCAAAAACCTGCTGCAGGTAGAATCGCCCGCCGGTTTTCGTGGCGCCGAAGGCCCCGCCGAAGATAACGAATCCGACGCCGCGGATTTTCATGAGGGCGATCAGCACGGTGACGAACCCGACACAGCCGAGGAGCATCCACCGATACCGTTTCAAGGCGGCGGCGAAGCCGGGGGCCTCCCGGCGCAGGAACAGCATGAGGACGATGCCGGTCCAGCCCAGCACATACCCCAGTTCCACCAACTGCGGGCGGCCGGGGAAAAAGGGGACGAGCAGACAACCGCCAAACATGACCCCGGTGAGCCACACGGCGATTTGCGCATGGTAGGGCAGGGTGATCAGCCAGCCGATGGCGCCCATTCCCAGAACCAAAATGCCTTGGTTGGTCGCGATCAGCAGGCCGCACATGGCGGCCATACCCAGCAGCAGGAGCCAGACCATGCCCTGCGTAATATTGTGGCGTGCTTCCAGAGCCGTCATTCGTAATCTCCTTCAGTTAACTTATCAGACGCGGGAAGCAATTTGTAGGCGCCGATTCCTGATTTTTTTGCCCGCGCCGACACTCTCCGGCGGCGGGCATCCTTCCGGATGAGTCAACGCGGACGCGGGGAAAAGTTCGTTTCGGTTCGCCAAAGCCACCCGCTTGTGCTCCGCTGGGCCCACCCTCATGAAAGCTCGCCTGTCTGCCCTCGGAATCGTCGCCGGCCTGGCCGGATGCACGACGCCGTCCATCGTGATTCAAACCACCCCCACCGGCGTTATTTCGTCGGGGTCGATCGCCGCCCTGACCCGGGAAACCTTCTTTGCCTCCCGCCAGAATTACAAGGGTTGGCCCGACGCCCGGCTGATTTCCAACGGCCGCGTCTGGGCCGCGATTGTTCCCTCCCTGGGCCGGGTGATGCAATTCGGGTTCGTGAATGACGAAGGGGTATTGTGGGAGAATCCCCGGTTGATGGGCCAGGCCATGACCGCTCAACCCTGGGATGTGCCGGGCAGTTTTGGGGGCGACAAAACCTGGCCCGCACCCCAAAGCGCCTGGAACTGGCCGCCTCCCGACGTCTTTGATCGCGAAGCGGTTTCCGTTCGCGAAGTGCCCGGTGGATTGCTGTTGGCATCGGACCTCAGCCCGCGGTTCGGCATCCGCACCGAGCGGCGGATCGAAATGGAGCCCGGACAGCCGGTGATGCGGATCACCACCACCTACCACAAACTTCAGGGCGAACCCGTGGACCTCAGCGTCTGGGTCATCACCCAGGCCAAAGTGCCGGAGTTCGTGCAGTTGCCGATCCCGAAGGATTCCCGGTTTCCCGAGGGGTATTCCCGGCAATCCACTCTGCCCGACGGCCTGGTTTCGCGGGAGCACGATCAACTGCGCTTCCGGCGGGATCCGCAGGAAAGCCACAAGATTGGCAATGACGCCGACCGGGTCATCTGGTACGGGCGGAACGTGACCCTGACCATCGAGTCGCCGCGCCTCGCGGAGGCGACCTATCCCGATCAGGGCTGCAGCATGGAGGTCTATACCAACGGCGGCGTGGCCGAATACGTGGAGTTGGAAACCTTGGGACCGATCCGGCATCTCGTCGTGGGTGATTCGGTCAGTGCGGTCAATCGCTACCGGTTGGATCGGCGCTGAACCCTCCGCCCGCCCGCCCGCCCGGGTCACTGGCCATTGCAAACCGGACGCACTCGGCTAATTACAGGGACCGGTCATGTCACGCCATGGCACCAAATTAGGCCCCTATACGCTGCACGAACTGATCAATTCGGGTGGCATGTCGGAGATCTGGCTGGCGTCGGATGCCGTCGGGGTGTCCGTGGCGGTGCGGTTGATGCGCAATCAGTCGGCCTTTGCCTTCACCGAGCGAAAACGTTTCCTGACCGGCTGCGAAGTGCTCGAACGGGTGACCGGTCACCCGTTGATCATCGGCTACATCGAACACGGCAAAATCGCCGGCGAACTCGCGCTGGTGATGGAATACGTGGAGGGCGACAACCTGAAGCACCTGATGAACAACCAGGATCCGATGCTGGGAGAAAACGTGGCCGAGGTGCTGATCCAGACGGCGACGTCGCTGGAGCACCTGCATGATGGCGGGTTCATGCATCTGGATTTCAAGCCGGAAAATGTGATGATGACGCGGAACGGAGGCCTGCGCCTGATCGATTTTGATCTGGCCCAACCGATTCCCAATCCGCCCCGCAAACTTGATAAGAATCCCGGTACGCCGCACTACATGGCCCCGGAACAATTGCTGCGCGAGCCGGTGGATCATCGGGCGGACCTTTGGGCCTGGGGAGTGAGCGCCTACGAACTGTTGACCGGGCGCAAGCCGTTCCCTGGGGAGACAGCCGACGACGTGTTGCGCGGACAATTGAACCGGGCGGAATTTATCGTGCCCAGTCAGTACAATGCCGAGCTGCCACGGGGTCTGGAGCGGATCATCCTGCGCTGCCTGGAACGTTCCCCGGACAAAAGATTTCCGATTACCAGCGTCCTTGTCCATGAGCTGAAGCAGGCCTTGTATCTCGGCGCATAGAATGCGGTTGGGCGGGCAGCGCAGTGGTGTTGGTGCGGAAATTCAGTCCCGTCCAAAAACGCGAAGGAGAGCGGCCACGGCGCATCTCCGCCGGGTCGCGGAGAATCGATGGATGTCTCCCTGGGCGCGAATTCTCAGTCGCCACAAAAGCAACTCGCCAGGTCGCCTGACAGCGCGCGGATGGGTGACCCGCAGGACGTTTCCGGGTAACGGAGGCGTTGCGGGGACAGGTGGGCCTTGGGGGGCTGAGGCGTCTCGACCCGAGCAGGACATCGAATCAGGTGATGATCCTCCCATAGTTTCGATGCCTGCGATCTGGATGGAGGAGGTATTGTAGCGGTATGAAAACCTCGGTCGCGCACGGAGCAAAGGCTCTTTTTGTCCACGAGGGCGGATTAAGTTCCAACCTTGCTTGAATCCATGCGTGTCTTCCCGACCATGGACCGACGCGGCACGGCGCTCGTCACTGGCGCTGCCGGTTTTGTTGGATCCTCCCTGGTTGATCGACTGATCAACGACGGATGGGATGTGGTCGCGCTTGCCCGCGGCGGGGATGCCACGGCGCGGGTATGGGCGGCACTCCGGAATGTCCGCGGCGCTTCGCTTGACCTGCCCCGGTTGGGTGGGGCATTGCGCGTCGTCCCCGGGGATGTCCGGGATCCGCTCCTGGGATTGCGGAACGATGAAATGGAGGCGTTGGCGACGTCCGTGGACACTGTCTGGCATTGCGCCGCGAATTTTGGCACGGGCACTTCCGGCGACACCCCGTTCAGCGTCAACGTCGGCGGCACGCGCAATCTCCTCGCCTTCACCGAACGGTGCAACCGGGTCCGGCGCGTCCCCTTTTATTACCTCAGCACGGCCTTTGCGGCGGATTGCCCAGGCGGGCTTGGCCGTGAGGAACCTCCCGCTCGCGGAGTTCCCGGCCGCAACGATTATGAGAGCTCCAAGCGGCAGGCCGAGCAGCTCGTCCTGGCGTGGATGAGCCACTTTGAAATAACCGCCGCCATCTGCCGTCCTTCCATCATCCTCGGGCACGCCCGCACAGGGCGGGCAAGTGGTTTCGCGGCCTATTACGATTGTCTGCGGAGCCTTTGTGTGGTGGCCCAGGCGCAGCGTTCCCAGCGGATTGACGCGGCCTTGCGGGTGATCTCGGTGCCCCATTTGCGGATCAACTTCGTGACCATCGATTTCGTGATCGATGCCCTGTGCGCGCTGGCCGATTCACCCCGGGGAACCGATTCCATTTTCAACATCGTCAACGAGGTGCCCGTATCCATCCACGAGGTCGTCGCGGGAATGTGCCGGTCCTCCGGATTGAACGGAATTGAGTTGGTTGACGCCAGCGTGTTCGAACGGGTGCCGATGACGAGACTCGAACGTCTGTTCCATGCGATGATCGGGTTCCATCTCCCCTATCTCCAAAGCGAAGTGGTTTTTGAGAATCACCGATTTCGTCGGGTCGTTCCCGTCAATATCCTGCCGGCACCGCGGATCACGTCCGCATTGCTGGGCCGGATCAATCGCGGCTATCACGATCATCAGGAGCGCCAGATGCTGGCGGGCAGGGCTCGAACGCAGCCCGCCCGGAAGACGGAACATCCACACCTCGCTGGAGCTTAAATGAACGGGAGGCTTTTTTTGCGGGCCCTTTGGCTGGCGGCGCCGGTGATCGCCGCGGGTCTTCTCCATATCGCGCTCATCAAGGGAGGCGTCCTGGCCGCCCTGGCGCGCATTCCCCTTGACGGGGCGAGGACGTTTCGGGGACGACGTCTCCTGGGCGATAACAAATCCCTGCGGGGCGCCCTCCTGATGCCGGTGGCGACCATCGGATGCACCCTCGCCATGGCATCGCTCGCGGAGCATTTCGAGTGGGTGAGGGACCTCGGTTTGGTCGACTTTCATCAGGTATCACCCGTCCTCTGGGGCGCCCTTCTCGGCGTGGGTTATGTCGTCGGCGAGCTGCCCAACAGTTTTATCAAACGTCAACTCGACATCCCCGCGGGGGGCTCCGCCGCGGGGGCAAAAGGGGCGTTCTTCTGGTTTCTGGATCAAGTCGACAGTCTCTTCGGCATCCTCGTTTTGCTTTGCCTGATTCGGGTGCCGCCCCTGGCGGTGGGACTCACATTGATGGCGCTGACCCTGATGATCCACCCGGCGATTGCCCTCTTAATGTGCACTCTCAAACTCAAATCGCGCATTGGCTGACCTTGCCTTTAATGCACAACTTCCAACACACCCGCCAGGACCTCCAACTCGAAATGCCGGCCCACGCACAGCCGTTCGCCGTCACCGAGAAAATCCAGCTCCTGACGGGATTCGATGCGCAAACAAGGCGCGCGATGAACCGCCATCAATCGGGGCTCGACCGGGCGGTCCAGCTTCAGCGCAAGGACCGTCCTCAGCAGGCTGAACCGGGAGGCCCTGGCCACCAGGCAGATTTCGAACTGGCCGTCGTCGTTGCACGCGTCGACGGGCAGATTCAGCCCGCCACCCAGAACGCGTTGGTTGGCGATGAACAGTGCGGGCACCTGGACCTGCAGCGGGGGTTGTCG
>JAYTHD010000427.1:0-9260 GCA_043732975.1 Verrucomicrobiota bacterium | reverse complement strand
CGCTCCGCCAGCACGACCACCCCGGCGCCACCGGAAGCAATGGCCGCCTTGCCCAACGTGGCGAGGCCGTCGCGGACCGCCTCGATCTTGACATCATTGCCGCCCTTGGTGTGGCGAATGGCTCGGTCGGGATCGTAAAGGTTGAGGATTGCCCCCTGAGCGTAAACGTCCGTCCCCCCATTGCTGTCGGGGTGCAGCGAATTGCCCTCCAATTTGACCGGCCGACCGTCGGTGGATTTCACCACCAAGGGAACTGCCGAACCGCGGGCCGGCATCGAAGTGGCAAAATACTGGGGTTTGCCATGGATATACCCCTCGGGTTGCTTGGCAAAAGGCGTCAGCAGGGATTCGGGACGCCGACAGCCCGAGGCCATGCCCCCCATGCCGGCGAGCAGAAAGCTGGCCGACATGATTTTCATCCAATCGCGGCGGGACTCCCCTTCCGGGGCCAGACTCGCACCGGCGGGAAATTCGCGATCTATCCATTCACGGACTTCCGGCTTGTCGGCCAGATGATCCAGGGAACGCCAATACTTCATGCCCGTCTCGGGCTCCGGACAAACAGGGGGAATCGTCTTCATCAGCGATGGCAGGTAGAACAGCTTTGGCCGGGCTGGACCTTCCAGTCGTGGGCGGCCTTATTTCCGTCGAACTCGCCCTTCCAGTCGAGCTTGGTTACAAATTCATTGGGCCGGATCTGGGAACCCGGATCCCGGTGGCACTCCAGACAGAAGCCCATGGACAGCGACTTCGCGTGGGCCACTTCGTCCATTTTCTGAATTTCGCCGTGGCACTTCACACAGGAAACGCCCCGATTCACATGGACCGAGTGGTTGAAGTAGACGTAATCCGGCGTCTGGTGGATCTGCACCCACGGGATCGGCTGACCCGCATTGAAGCTGTCCCGGACCAGCGCCAGCTTGGGCGATTCCTTGGCCACTTGACTGTGGCAGTTCATGCAGGTATTGCCGGAGGGAATATTCGAGAACCACGATTTCTCGACGCCATTGTGGCAGTAGCGACAGTCCACGCCGAGCTGGTCCGCATGAATCTTGTGCGAAAACGCCACCGGCTGTTTGGGCTGGTAGCCCACGCGGGTGTACTTGGGCGTGAAATAATAGGTCACGCCCGCAGCCACGGAGGTCCCCAGGACCGCAGCCACGATGGCACCCATGGCGGGCACCTGATTCATCCACTTCGGAAAAATGTCCGACATGCTCGACCTTCCCGAACGAAACCCCGGCTGGATTGAACAAATCCAGCCTCAGCTCTGTCCCAGAGCCGGTATCGTCCGAACAATTGTTCGTCTGGCCGAAAGCGCCAACTGCCGAAAAAGAACCGACCCCCACCTGTGTGGAGGCCCCGGGGTTTTCGTGCGAATTTGCCAAACCTTCGACTTGTGAAAAAAATCACAAAGTCCGGGTCGGGGCAAGTCTTCGTTCGATAAAACATGCCGGGAATCGCGAGCGGCCACTCCCTCCCTCCCCTCAAATTCAGACCGCACTTTTCCAGCAACACGCTGACTTTCAGTCGCTTCAGAATTCGATGCGGCGCGTCTCGATCACTGATCCGCCACCCAGCGCAGCCAAAGATTGTGCCGTCCGCAATCGATGATGCCCAGGTTGAGGGACAGCAGCTCGATTCCCAGCAGCCCCACGACCGGATGATCGAGAAAACTGGCCCCGGTGGCATGACCTTCGCGATCCACACCCAGGCCGAGATTTTTGAGATCGTAAGCCCCAAAATAAGCCTTTTTCAACCGGTACCTGCCGACCCGAAAATCCAACACTTCGGCCCGCTGCAGGGCGTTGGATTTGGAATAGAGATTCCAGGACGACATCGTGGATCTCCGCAGGGGCCAGCCCCGCTGCCGGGCAAATTCCTCATCAATCATCGATAAGAACGCCCCGGTATCGAGCAGCAGCGGAAATTCGATCGCTCCCGCTGCCGCCGGCACTACCCAGCGGTTATAGCGCGGAACAAAGGCGAGTCGCACCTCGGTCAAGGAGCTTTGTCGCAGGGAATCGTCAAATCGGAGCGCCTCCGCCGCCGACAAAGGAGAGTCACGCAGGTAGAGGGTATGTTCGAGACACGCGATTACGGCATGATACCGCAAAAGAAAATCAGCCCCGAGCAACAATTCGTTGCCGCGACCCGGCCGGGCGCGCTTGCCGTACGATGCCACCACCGGGACATCGTCGAAAGTCATCCCTCCCAATTCGAGTCGCCGAATCAACACAATGGGCACGTTGGAGCGGACGTTGCCGTCCTTCGTCGTCAAAAAACCGGCCTGATTTGTCGCCAGGTCCAGCGGCGAGCAAAAGTACGCGGCGGCGGCACCGCCGGCCTTGAGAGGCACCGCCCGCGCCGCGAAATCCTCACGTGCACAGGTGAACGGAGCCCCGGAGTCCACCAGAATGCTGATGCGTTTCCCGTTGACCTTCGCGTGGAGACGGAGGTGATTCGCATCGTCCGCTTCGCGAAACAGCGGCACCGTCCGGTAACCCAGCTGGGTCATGAATGGGCTCAAATCCGACGCCAGCGCGTTGGGCAGCCAGATCAGCAGGAAAATCCATCGTCGCCACATTGAACGAGACTGTTCGATCAGCCGGCCCCGCGGAGCAATCCGAAGCCGGACATCAAAAGGTCGCGGGCTCTGGAATTTCCCTCACTTCCCACGCATTTGCGCTTGCCCGCCGCAACCCTTGCCAGAAACTTCGCCCGTCATCTTTTTCCATCGCACATGAGCACCAAGAAGTCGGCCCCGTCCGCCACCACCCCGTCCGCCACCGAATCTCCGGCGAATAATTTTCCCAAACTCCACAACGCCATGTGGCCCGGTCTCGTCGGCAAGGGCTCCCCCGGCGGCGAGCCCGCCCTCGACCTCGACACCATGCTCGACCTCACCTTTAAGGCCGAGGTCAATGGTCAGAAGTTCGATGGCGTGGACCTGTTCCTCTACAATCCGCACGTCGACATCGACATCTCGGACGACGGCATCAAAAAGTTGGCCGACAAGATCCGCGCCAAAGGCTTCGAGGTGGGCTCCGTAGTGGCGCCGGTCTGGTTTGATGGTTCCGCGATGGGTGACGACACCAAGCGGGCGAACTGGCTGACCGCGGTCCGCAAGGCCTGCCGGATTGGCGGCAAGCTCCGCGAACTGGGCATCCGCCCGCATGGCGTGGTGCGCATCGATTCCGCGGCTGGCGTGGTCGATTGGGAAAAGGATCCGAAGGCCAACACCAAGCGCATTGCCAAGACCTTTCGCGAGGGTGGCAAGATCGCCAAGGATGCCGGCGAACGACTCGCCGCCGAGGGCGAAATCTGCTGGGGTGGCATGCATTCCTGGAAATACATGATCGAAACCCTGGAAGCGGTCGCCCTGCCCAAGGTGGTGGGCTTTCAGGCCGACATGGCCCATACGCTGCTCTACACGCTGGGCTACAACGCACCGAAGCACCGGATTGTTCCTCCCAACTTCAAATGGGAACCCGGCGCGTTCCATGCCGCGATGAAGAAAATGACCGACGCCCTCCGCCCGTGGACGATCGATTTCCACGTGGCCCAAAATGACGCCACCGTGAAGGGTTCGGGCGATCACGAAAAGACCGGCAAACACTGCCCGGTGACGGACGTGAACGGGAAGCTGAACGTCGGACGCGACGCCGGCTATTGGCTCCGCGACGGTTCGGGCAAGGTTACCAAAAAGACCCGCCACATCTGTTGGGATGGCTGCATGTTCCCGAACGAACTGATGCAGAAACAGGAGACGTGGAACAACATCCTGGCGGCCATGCTGCAAGTGCGGGAGAATCACGGCTGGCGGGAATAAGGAATAAGGAACGGGTCCGCATTGTCTTGATGAAAGAACTTTCCCCGCTGCCGCCGCCACCACCGGCCGCCATCATCCACGACCAGCAAGCCACAGTCAGAGCTCTGTTTGATCGTTACGTGGTGCCCACCTACGGGCGCTTTGATCTGGCCTTCAGCCATGGGGCCGGCAGCTACGTCTGGGATGTCCACGGCAAACGTCACTTGGATCTCGGCGGCGGGATCGCGGTCTGCTCGCTGGGCCACGCCCACCCGGAGATCACGGCGGCCCTCGTCGAGCAATCCCGTCGGCTGGTCCATGTGTCGAATCTCTATTACCACGAGCCGCAGGGCCGCTTGGCGGAGGGCTTGGTGCGGCACTTGGCTCCGGGAAAAGTCTTCTTCTGCAATTCCGGCGCCGAGGCCAACGAGAGTCTCTATAAGCTCGCGAGGAAATTCGGGCACGACGAGGGACGTTTTGAGGTCCTCTCCACCACGAACTCGTTTCATGGCCGCACCCTCGCGGGCATCGCCGCCACCGGTCAGGACAAGGTCAAGAAGGGCTTCGAACCGATGGTGGCGGGCTTCCGCCAGGTCCCCTACAACGACCTCGCTGCGATGCGCGCCGCGTTGTCGCCGGCGACGGCCGCCATCCTGATCGAAGGCATCCAGGGGGAAATTGGCATCACGCCGGCCACGCCGGAATACCTGCTCGGTCTCCGCCGGTTGTGTGATGACCATCACTTGCTGTTGCTCATCGACGCGGTGCAATGCGGTCATTTTCGTACCGGGCGTTTTCAAAGTTTTCAGCGCCTCCTCGAAGGCATTCCCGGCGCGGAAGGCTTCCTGCCCGACGGCGTCTCCATGGCCAAATCCTTGGGCGGAGGATTTCCGATGGGGGCAATCTGGGTCCGCGACGCCGCCCACGGCCTGAAGCTGTGTGACGTCCTGGGACCGGGCACGCATGGCACGACGTTTGGCGGCACACCGTTGGGTTGCGCCGTGGCATTGAAGGTCCTGGAAGTGATCGAGCGGGATCACCTCGCGGACAACGCCCGGAACACGGGCGCCTTCCTGCGGGATGGCCTCGATCATTTGGTGAAGAACTATCCCGCGATCTTGAAAAACGCCCGCGGTGTCGGCTTCATGCTGGCCTTCGAATTGCAGGATCGGGAAGGCATTCCAGCCTTCGCCGCGTCCGACAAACCCGCGAGCCTCCAATTGGTCAACCGTCTTCACGACGCCGGTCTGCTGACCATTCCCAGCGGCAACCAGCGCGTGCGCCTCCTGCCGGCCCTGAATTTACCGCGCAACCAGGCGGAAGAAGGCTTGGATATCCTCGAATCCGTAATCCGGACTCTCGCCTGAGCGGCCATCGCTTCCCTGTGAAAACGCACCCGCGGAAGCGGCACTTCATCGCGGTGGCCGGTTCCCGGAAGGGTGGGTCCGCCTGCTCATGAAAATACGTCACCCCGCACGATGGCTCGGACTCATCGCCGGGCTGCTGGCGCTGCGGTTCGCCGGGTGGTTCATCCCCAATATTCCAACGCCGCGCAGTTGGGAACACTGGCCGGCAGCGGATTCCGGATGGGAAGCGTGGCAGCCTTTGTACGTGGGCGTGGACTATGCCCGCGCCAACTTTTCCAAACCACGCCCGCTCAAGGCGCACGCATTGCGGGTGGATCTCTCCGCTCCCGGCGTGGAGATTTTCGCCAACCCGCCCTCCGAACCCGGCAGCGGCACGTGCGCGGCCATTTATGCCGGGGAATTCCTGAAACACCACCACCTGCAACTGGCGCTCAATGGCGGCCCCTTTCGCCCCAAGGCCCGCTGGCCCGGCGTCCCGCTCGATCCCGTCGGGTTGATGATCTCCGACGGCTTGCGCTGGTCCGATCCCGTGGCCAATCTCCACGCCCTCGTGATCACCCGCGATCACCGCGCCCGGGTGACCCAGGATCAATCGGATACGGCGGACGCCTCGCAGGCCATCGGCGGACACCTGATCACCCTGCGCGGCGGCACCAATACGATGGAAATCCTCGATCTCCAATCCGTCAGTGTCGCCGGGACTTCCGCCGACGGCCGGATCCTCTACTGGCTGATCGTCGATGGCCGCCAGCCCGGCTGGAGCGAAGGACTGCGTCCGGACGAGAGTGCGGCGATGATCCAACAACTCGGCGCGGCCGATGCCATCCGCATGGATGAAGGTTCGGTGGTGACGCTGGTGAAAGCTGGCGGATGGACCGGCGCGGAAGTCGTCAATCGCCCAAGCCATCCTTATGTCATCGGCATGCAGCGTCCGCTCGGCAGCCTGGTCGGAATTCGCGCCCAACCGCTCGCGAAATAGCCAGCGATCCACCCAGTCCTGCTTGGTGAATCGCTTCCCCGACACCGTTTCCCCGCATAAACTGGTCTCATGAGCAACGCCTCACTCGACGCAACCCGGCGGTCCGCCGCGGTCCGCGCCGCCCTGCCCCGGGAGGGCCTGTTCGCCGGACACGACTGGCGGGTTTCACCCCAACCGCTGGCCCTGGGCGAGGAACTGGCGCGTGAGTTGGAAACGCTCGGCCGCGTGCTGCTGCAGTTTTATCGGGCCACCAATCTCCTGTACCGCCGGAGCGTCGAAGGCAAGGCTCCCGCCTGGATCGCCGAACTGCTCGACCAGGGCAAGCCCGCCTCCCTGATCGCCCGCCAGCGGGATCCGTCCTTCAAATCGGATGTCCCGCGGGTCATCCGTCCCGACGTGCTCCTGACCGACGACGGCATTGCGCTCTCGGAATTGGATTCCATCCCCGGTGGCATCGGCCTGACCCATTGGCTCAACCAAACCTATTCCAATCTGGGCGACACAGTCATCGGCGGCAGCGCAGGAATGGCGACCGGTTTCGCCAGCATCTTTGGGGACGCCCCGAAGGTGCATCTGGTGGTCTCCGAAGAGGCGGCGACCTATCGCCCGGAAATGGAATGGGTGGCCCGGGAAATGGGCGAGCGTTTCCAGGTCCGTGACAGCACCTTCCGGGATTTTGCCGACGGCGACGCGGTCTATCGTTTCTTCGAATTGTTCGATCTCGCCAACGTGGCGAACAGCGACCTGATTTTCGATCGTGCCGCCGCGAAGCAAATTCGCGTTACGCCACCGCCGAAACCGATCTTCGAGGAAAAGCTTCTTTTTGCGCTGCTGTGGAATCGCAATCTGCGGCCCTTCTGGCGCCAGGAACTCGGTGAGGGCTTCCTGCTGCGCTTGTTGAAATGCATTCCGCAAACCTGGGTCCTGGACCCCTCCCCGCTGCCGCCGCACGCCGCCTATCCGGGCCTGGATCTGACCGACTGGACCCAACTCAAGAGTCTGTCGCAGCGGGATCGCGATCTGATCCTGAAGATTTCGGGGTTCAACGAAACCGCCTGGGGTGCCCGCGGGGTGCATCTGGGCAGCGATCTGAGCACGGCCGACTGGAGCGCCGCCGTCGATCAAACCCTCGCTGCCTGGCCCGCCTCGCCATACATCCTGCAACGCTTTCGCAAGCCCCGCACGGTCGATGCCACCTATGTGGATCCCGCCACCGGCGCCACGATCCCCCTGCCGGGACGGGTGCGGCTCTGTCCCTATTATTTTGTCGCCGGCGACTACGAATCCGCCCGGCCCCAATTGGGTGGCATCCTGGCCACCATCGTGCCGGCCGATAAAAAGATCGTACACGGCATGCGCGACGCCATTCTGGCCCCGTGTTCGATATGAACCACCGCAGGCTCAGCCCGCTTCCTGCCACTCAAGGGTGTCAGGCAGCGTGAAGCCCGCATACTCAAGGTGCAGTACGCGACGATGCCGCGCGCTCACCGAGCGTCCGGACGCATGGAGCAGCAACGGGCGCATCAGCAAAGCATCGCCCGCGGAGACCGCACAGAGAACTTCGGGCTGCTCGCCACGCATTTCGCGAATCCGACTCGACCAGAGGCGACCCCATCGATGCGAGCCGGGCAACACCCGCAATGCCCCATTGGACCCGTCGGCGTCGTCGAGGTGAAGTCGGACGGTCAGCATCTGCGCAAGCAACTCAACGGGCGCCTGAACGTGCGGAATGCCATCCTTCGTGCTCCACGGGCCGAAGCCGGGAACCTCGGCGCGGTTGCGAAGCGCCAGCGTCAGGTCCTGGTGCCACGGAACCAGCCAATTCGTGTCGACGGACTTGTCGAAGTAAATGGCCCGGACGGGTATGGGTTCGGCCCGTAGATGCGGCCGGACGTGGTCAATCATCCGCCGTGAACGGGCGAATTCGGCCACGACCGGCAACGCCAGCAGACCGCGCCTCCCGGCACCCGCCACCGGGCCCAATTCAGAAAGCAATTCACGCTGTTCCTCCGCCTCGATAACCCGACGGACGATCGCAAACCCGTGGGATTCGACCTCGTGTTTCATCGGAGGATGTGCGGCGCGTTTAACGGCCAACGGATCCAGCCGCGGCTCGTGGAGTAAGCGTCCCAGACCGGAGGCACGAGCTGCCTCATCGGCTCAACTGGAATGAAGAACTTTTTCATGGGACGCGCGAAGGCAGCCCAGCGACAAATATTGCGAGCGACCGCGAGGGACGTTGAGGGTGATTATCGACCTCGCCAACCAAACTGGAAGGTCGCACCGAATTATTCGCCGGCGGGCGGGCGGGAATGAAAGTATGGGGACTCCTGAATGCGCTTTAACCAGAAAAACACGGAGGGAGAAGGTCTCGGGCCTTTGGGGTCCCCTCTCATCGCCGGTCAAAATCGAACGTTTGTTCCGCGCTCACTCTTGAACGATCAAGCCAGTTCATGAACGACCACCCGGCATCCCCTAACCCTAATGAAGAGAGGCTGATCGCCGAGATGCTCGACATCCTGCGGCGCCGGATGGAGCGGGACTATGCCGAGGGCGCGACCTTGCGCGATGCCCATCCGAAGGCAATCGGAGTGCTGCACGGCACCTTTACGGTCCTGGCGGGATTGCCGGATGAGCTGCGAGTCGGCGTGTTCGCCCATCCCAGGGAGTTCGGTTGCTGGATTCGCTCCTCCAACGCCAGCGGCCAAGCCCAAGCCGACACCGTGCCCGATTTCCGCGGCCTCGCTATCAAACTCCTGGAATCGACGCCCACGGACGGCTTGGAGAAATCGGTGGGCCAGGACTTTCTGCTGATGAACTTTCCGACCATGCCACTGGGCACGGTAAAGCTGTTCCGGGACGCGATCTACTACGCGATCGAGAGTTCGCCGCTGTTGATGCTGGCCAAGTTCGTCCTGACCGGCAAAGCCTCGATCCTCCGGGATATGAAGAAAGGCCGCACCTGCCCCGCCTCGGTGCTGGATCAACGCTACTGGAGCACGACGCCCTATCGCTTCGGACCAGGTCGGGAAGTCAAATACTCACTTTTACCGACGTCGACGCATCGCAGCACAATGCCGGCAAATCCGACGGACGACTATCT
>JAYTHD010000426.1:0-4366 GCA_043732975.1 Verrucomicrobiota bacterium | reverse complement strand
CCGTGGGGGAACCGTCCCGAACCATCTGGCTTTTCGACAACGGCAAAAAAGCAGCGGTGGCGACCGCAGGAAATGTGCATCCGAACCTGCACCAGAAGGGGGCCAACTTCCTGTTCGTCGACGGCCACTCCGCCCGCCTGCCGCAGGCCGCCTACTGGGACGCCGCCCGGAATCGGGCCCGGGGCGACACCGTTGAAGTGCGCTGGACCGGCCGCGACTAACACGACAGCGACACTTCCAAAGAATTTTGACCGCAGATTCCACGGGTGACGCGGATAGCTTCGAAGAGTGGGGTTCCGTATCTGCGTTATCCGCGCCATCCGTGGTTCATTTTCTGAAAGTGTCGCTCTAGAGCTAAGTGGACGCGGTGAGCCGGCGGACGAATTTTGGATGAAACCTTCCGGACCGGTGGCGGGTGTTGATTTCGCACTCAAAATGCGAATCCTCGAGTTATGAACCATTTCTTCGCCCTCGCTGCGGTTGGCGTGTTTGGCTTGCTGTTTCTCCTGTGCCTGCTGGCGTTGCCGCTATTGGTCGGTGCCCTCGTGGTGACTTCATTTGTCCTGTGGGTCTGGATGCTGGTCGACGCCCTTCGCAACGATCACTTGAGTGGTTGGGCGCGGGTCGGCTGGGTGGCCCTCATCTGGTTTACCCATTGGATCGGGGCCTTGATCTATCTGGGCGTGGCCCGGAAGGGGCTCCTAATCGAGGAACGCCGCCGTTACTCCTTGTCATAGCGGGCGCAGGTTCCGCATCGCGGGGCTTGGCGGATGCCGGTCGGGCGACGAAGGTTGGCGGGATGACGAATCTCATCGATGGCCGCGCCATCGCGCAGCAAATACACGCGGAGACTGCCGTTCGGGTGGCGGTCCTCAAGTCCCGGGGGATCACGCCCGGGTTGCTGTTCATCCGGGTGGGGGAAGATCCGGCGTCGCAGGTGTATGTCGGCATGAAGGAAAAGAAATCGGCCGAACTGGGTATTCATTCGTCGACCCGGGTCTTGCCGGAAGCGACGACCCAGACTGAACTTCTGGCAGTGATCGGCGCGGCGAATGCGGACTGCCAGTGGCACGGGATTCTGGTCCAGGCGCCCTTGCCCCGGCACATCGATCAGGCGGTGATCTATGCCGCCGTGGATCCGCGCAAGGATGTGGACGGGTTTCATCCCATGAATGTCGGCAAACTCATGCTGGGGGATGCGAGCGGTTTTGTTCCGTGCACTCCCGGCGGGGTGCACGAATTGCTGGTGCGCAGCGGCGTCGCCTTGTCGGGAGCGGAGGTGGTGGTGCTGGGGCGTGGCAACATCGTGGGCAAACCAATGGCGGCCATCCTCCTGCAGAAAGGCCGCCACGCCAACGCCACGGTGACCGTCGTCCACAGCGGCACCCGTGATGTCGCGGCGCATTGCCGACGTGCGGATGTGCTCGTCGCGGCGATGGGCGTTCCGGAATTCCTGCGGGCGGACATGGTCAAGCCGGGTGCCGTCGTCATTGATGTCGGCGTCAACCGGATCCGCGATGCCACCAGCAAGACGGGGACGCGGTTGGTCGGCGACGTCGCCTTTGCCGAGGTGCAGCCCAAGGCGGGGCTGATCACCCCGAATCCCGGCGGCGTGGGGCCGATGACCATTGCGATGCTGCTGGCGAATACCGCGCGGGCGGCCGGAATGCAGTAAAACCGACACGACCATGAGTTTCCGTCCCCCGGGCGATTGCCCGAATTGCGGCGAAGAAGTGCTTGCCCGTGCGAAAGCGTGCCTCCACTGCGGCGCCACCGCTGAAGCCGGCTGGAACGAGCCATCGGGCACCGAAGGTCTCGATCTGCCCGACGACGACGATTTCGACTATGACGAATACCTGGAAAAGGAATTCGGGCGTCCGAACCCCAAGCCAGCCCGAGACCGACTGCGCAGCGTGTGGATCGGAATGGCGCTGCTGATCGTGGCGTCCCTCCTTTGGGCCGCCTGGGGCTGGCTGTTCCGTTGAGCCGGCTCCACTGAGGTCCGTTCAGCTGACTTTCCGAAGTTTGGTGATGCGCCCCGTGTTGACCCACTCGGCGACAAAGATGTCGCCATTGTGGTCGAAGCAGGCGTCGTGCGGATGCAGGAACCGACCGGAGACCCAGCCGTCCCCCTTGGGCTCCGAGCGCAATTTCATATTGTCCTTCAGCACCTGCTCACGCCAGGTGGGATCCTCGCCGAGGTGGGTGATCACCTGGTCGTTTTTGTCCAGCAGAGTGATCCGGGCGCTCAGGTCCGGCACCAGGAGCACGTCCTTCTGCGAGTCCACATTGGCCGGCAGGATGAAGCCGTTCAGGGTCTTCAGATGTTTGCCCTCAAAGGTAAACCATTGCAGGCGTTTGTTCGCCCGATCCGCCACCACCAACGAGGCGGCGCGCCCGGGGCGATCATCAATCCAAATGCCGTGCGGCGTGTTGAATTGCCCGTCGCCAGTGCCGGGTTCGCCAAACATGAACTTCCAATTTCCGTTGCGGTCGTAGCGGTGGATGCGGAACGAGCCGTAGCCATCCGCCACGAAAAAGCCGCCGTCCGGGGTGAAGGCGAAATTCGTCGGCATGAAGGCATCGCGCCCCCAACGCTTCATCGGTTGGGTGTCCTCCTTGTCCGGATAAAGACCGGAGGCCATCGGCGCGCGCTTTTCCCAGACGACTTCCCCGGTCAGGGTCAGTTTGGCGAAGTTCTTCAACTGCTGGTAGCCGGTGACGTAGAGATACTCCGTGCGACCCTCGCGGCGCACTTCCAAGCCGTGCCCGCCGCCTTGAAATTGATTTCCAAAGGCGCGAACAAATCTCCCCTTCCGGTCGAACACAAAAATGGATGGATGATCCTTCAGATTCTCCCGCCCCTCGTGGATTACGTAGAGCAAACCCTGTTTGTCGACCGCCACATTGTGGGTGGTTTGCCAGGAGTACCTGGCTGGCAGTTGCGGCCAATTGTGCAACACCTCGTACCGGTAGGCGCCGGTGCCGATGATGAGATTGCGCGGAGACTTGGGCGCCGTGAGCACCTGGGGCGCGGCGAGCACGGTGGCGGCTCCCGCGAGGAATCGACGTCGCGTCAAGGAATGGGAAAAACTCATAAGCTGGAGGACAAACAATGGTGGAACTGTGAGGAGGCTAGGACAGATCGATTCCTTTGACAACTCGGGAGCGTCCGAACCGACAATCCAATCCCCGCGCTCCCCGCCAAGGCTTACCCAGTTCCCTGATGCCACCTCAGGGCTGGGCCGCCCAACGGGCCAGACGGTTGGTTTGCCCCGTCTTCCACATGCGAATGGCGCCATCCTGTCCTCCCGCGGCCACCCGTTGCCCGGTGGGATCCACGGCGAGCGTGTTCAGGCGCGTGCCCTCCGGTTCGGTTTGGACCACGACTTTGGGGTCGGTGAAGGATTGAAAACGCAAGTGCCCGTCGGCCCCGGCGGTGACGATCCCCGAGGCGGTGCGGCGCAGGGCGAGGATCTCAGTTTCGAAGGTGGCCAGGGATTCCTTGGTTTCTGCATCGTTGGAATTCCAGCGCCAGACGGTGCGATCCCGCCCCGCCGAATAGATCTTCGCGTCGTCGGCCCCGAAGGCGAGCGCGTTCACTGAACCCGTGTGCGCCGTGAACGAGGTGGTGCCCTCGCCGCTATTGGCGTTCAAGACGCGGGCCGTACGATCCCGGCTCGCCAGGGCGATCCGTTGACCGTCGGAACTCCAGGCGAGGTTCATGACCCAGTCGGCGCAGACCGGGAATCGACTTTCCCTCTGACCGGTGGCGGACTGAAAAATGGAGACAGAATTGTCGACGCCACCCGCGGCAATCCGACTTCCGTCCGGACTGAATGCCGCGGTCAGAATCACGTCGGTGGTGGTCCCGAAGGCGCGGAGGGGATCGCCGGAGTCCGCCCGGACGAGGCGCAGTTCGCCACTGCGCCCCGGTTCACCGCCCGCGACCAGGATCCAGGGTTCCGTCGGGTGCCAGGCGAGCGCCGCGATGCGCTGGGGTTGGTGTCCGAGACGCCGGAGCAGATGACCGGATTCCGGGTCCCAGACGAGCACCTCATGGAAGCCGCCACTGCCCAACTCGGAGGCGTCCGCCGAAAACGCGAGGGCGGTGACGGGGAGCGGATGGGCATATTGGGCGGGCGCGGAAGGATGTTCCCGTGGACCGAGTTCCTCGACCCAATGGGTGGACCGATCCGTGCCGTCAAAATGGGCGCCCTCGCGGATCCACCGTTCCAGTCGCTGCAATTCGACCTCGGGCAAGGGCTCGGCATTCTGCGGCATCCGATCCTCGGACAGGGGCGCCCGACACAAGCGGATCCATTCGCTGTCCTCCGGTCGATTGGGTTGCACGGGAGCATGGCCG